>DIRK01000036.1:21724-28604 GCA_002427535.1 Mageeibacillus sp. UBA5438
GCGGCCTCAGGCTTTACCACCACAGGCGCTTCTGTTTTGTCCGCGCCGCAGGAGTTACTGCACTCACAGCTCTTTTGGCGCTCTTTCACCCACCTGATCGGCGGCATGGGGATCTTGGTCTTCGCCTTAGCCGTCATGCCGCGCATACAATCGGACGATGTCTTCATCATGAAGGCTGAGGTGCCGGGCCCTGTGTTTGGAAAATTGCTGTCACGGGTGCGGGGGACCGCGCGCGTGCTGTACATCATGTACCTTGCGATGACCGCGATTTTGACCTTGCTTTTAGTTCTGGGCGGGATGCCCTTATTTGACTCGCTGTTGCACGCTTTTGGGACGGCGGGGACAGGCGGTTTCGGTATCCAAGCAAACTCTGTGGCCTATTATGCGAACCCTTACATCCACTACGTCATTGCCTTTGGCATGCTGGCTTTTGGGGTGAACTTCAATTTGTACTACGCGCTTTTATACCGGCGGATGAAGGGAGCGTTTAAGAGCGAAGAATTTCGCTGGTATATCGGTTTTGTGGCGGGGGCACTGGTCCTCATTTTGTTGAATACAAGAAACCTTTATGAATCCTTTTCCCAGCAGTTAAGAGAAGTGTTCTTTACCATTTCGTCGATCATGACGACGACGGGTTTTACCATTAATAACTACGAAACATGGCCCTTGTTTTCCCATGTGATTTTGCTGGGTCTCATGATGATCGGCGGGATGGCAGGGTCGACCGCCGGCGGTCTGAAGGTGAGCCGTGTGGCCTTGTATATTAAGTCGTCGTTTCAGGAGTTTCGGGGGAGTTTAAATCCGAACCGGCGTCTGCCTTTGCGTTTTGAAGGGAAAGCCACGGGGAATGAGTTGAAAACGAAGGTGTTTCAGTATCTTGCCATCTACATCTTGCTTTATGTTGCTTTCTTGTTGGTGGTCGCGGCAGATGCGGGGGACTTCATGACGAGCTTTTCGGCGGTGGCCGCCACCTTCAATAACATCGGGCCGGGCTTTGGCGCGGTCGGTCCCAGCCGCTCCTACCAAGAGTTGAGTGATCTATCAAAAGTGGCCCTGTCCTTTGCCATGATCATGGGGCGCCTTGAGATCATTCCGATCATTGCTTTATTGTCTCCGAGGACCTGGCGAAGAACCTGAGCGAGGTTACAGAAACGGTCTTTTACGCGGGTCTATTTTTCCAATATATGGTAGTATATTGTTGATTATTATTTTTTTGCCTTAAAGGAGGTATATATGCCATACGAGCACGTAAAAGAATTTGACCCAGAGATTTATGAAGCGTTAATCAATGAACTCGACCGTCAAAGAAATTTTCTTGAACTGATCGCTTCTGAAAACTTTGTCAGTCGCCCAGTCCTCGAAACGATGGGTTCCGTGATGACCAACAAATACGCGGAAGGCTATCCCGGAAGACGCTATTACGGCGGCTGTGAATATGTTGACGTCGCGGAACAACTCGCGATTGATCGACTGAAGGAACTCTTCGGCGCGGAGCACGCGAACGTACAGCCTCACTCAGGAGCCTCTGCCAACACGGCTGTTTACTACGCCATGTTGCAGCCCGGTGACACCATCCTGGGTCTTGATCTCGATCACGGCGGTCACTTGACGCACGGCATGCGCCTTAATATCTCCGGTAAATATTTCCACGCGGAAGGCTACCAGGTAAATCCTGAGACCGAACAGGTCGACTACGACGTGGTGAGAAAACGCGCCCACGAAGTGAAACCTAAAATGATCGTGGCCGGCGCGAGTGCTTACCCCCGTGCCCTTGATTTCAAGATTTTCCGTGAGATCGCCGATGAAGTCGGTGCTTACCTCTTTGTCGACATGGCCCATATCGCCGGCCTGATCGCGGCAGGGCTTCACATGAATCCCGTCCCGTATGCCGATTTTGTGACATCGACCACGCATAAGACACTTCGCGGCCCCAGAGGCGGCATCATCCTGTGTAAGGAAGAGTACAAGAAGAAGATCGACTCCGCGGTTTTCCCGGGACTCCAGGGCGGACCGCTTGAGCACATCATCGCGGCCAAGGCCGTTGCCTTTAAAGAGGCGCTCGATCCCTCATTCAAGGAATACCAAAAGAACGTCGTGAACAACGCGCGTGTTCTGGGTGAAGCGTTCGTCGAGCGCGGCATTGACCTCGTCTCCGGCGGCACGGACACCCACCTGTTGCTCCTCAAATTGAAGGACACCGGTATCACGGGTAAGGTCCTCCAGGATCGTCTGGACGAAGTCCACATCACCACGAACAAGAACACGGTTCCTTTTGAGACCGAGTCACCGATGGTTACCTCGGGTCTGCGTGTCGGCACACCGGCTGTCACCACCCGCGGCATGGGCGAACCCGAGATGCGCGAGATTGCGGAACTGATCACGAAAGCGATCTTCGACTTTGACAACAGCCAGCAGGAGATTCGCGATCGCGTCGCCGCGCTCGTTAAGAAGTTCCCGCTGTACGATGAGCTCGTCTGATTTAAAAGAGACAAAGGACATCCAAAGGCGTGAGCCTCTGGCTTATCGCATGATGCCCAAGACGCTGGCCGACTTCATCGGCCAGCGTCATATTCTGGAAGAAGGTAAGATGCTGTGGCGCATGATCACGGCCGACCGACTTTCTTCCATCATTTTGTTCGGCCCGCCCGGCGTCGGCAAGACGTCCATTGCGCGGGTGATCGCAAATTCAACAAGCTCGAATTTCCAGCAACTGAACGCGGTGACCTCCGGTGTAGCCGACATCAAGCGCATTATTTCAGATACCGAAAATCCCTTACTCACCCCCCAAGGACGCTGTGTCCTTTTTATTGACGAGATTCATCGTTTTAACAAGGCCCAGCAGGACGCGCTCTTACCCTCGGTGGAAAACGGTCGCCTGATCCTGATCGGCGCGACGACGGAGAATCCTTTTTTTCAGGTGAATAAAGCCCTGATCTCGCGCTCCACGGTGTTCCAACTGTACCCGCTTACAACGGAGGACGTGGTGGAGGTGATGCGACGCGCAATCGCGGACCATGAACGGGGTCTTGGCGCTTTTCATGTGTCGATCGGGGATGAGACATTGACCATGATCGCGGAGCTTTCAGGCGGTGACGCGCGCGTCGCGCTGAACGGTCTGGAGCTTGCGGCGATGACGACGCCCAAAAATGAAGACGGATCCGTCACTTTGACCCAAGAGACGATCCTTGACTCCATGCAGAAAAAGACGACGCGTTACGACGCCGCAGGTGAGGAGCATTACGATACGGTCTCGGCCATGATCAAGTCGATGCGGGGCAGCGACCCCGATGCCGCGGTGTTCTATTTGGCCCGCGCGCTTCAAGGCGGAGAGGACATCAGTTTCATCGGTAGACGGATCACGATCTGCGCGGCCGAAGATGTCGGGCTCGCCAACCCGCAGATGCTTACTTTAGCGCTTTCAGCCTGGCAGGCCTCCCTTATGACGGGGATGCCGGAGGCGCGCATCTTGCTGTCGGAGGCGGTCATCGCGATCGCGACGAGCCCTAAGTCTAACCGGGCCTACCGCGCGATCGACAAGGCGCTTTCGGACGTTGAAAAAGGCGATACAGGGACCATTCCCTTTCATATACGAAACGCCCCCGCAGAAGGCATGAAGGATTTAGGCTACGGGGAGGGTTATCTTTACGATCACGATTTTCCAAAAGCCATTGCGCCGCAAACTTTCTTGCCTGAAAAAATGCAAGATGCCGTATACTATGAGCCGACCGATCACGGCTACGAAGAGCGGATCGCCCAATGGATGGAGACGGTGAAGAAGCTTAGAGGGCTTGAAAATGGATATTAAATTAGAACAGCGTATGGAAGAGGCTAAGTTGGAAGCGCGCGTCTATTTTGATCACGCCGCGACAACAGCGCCTCGCCCCGAGGTGATCGAGGCGGTCACAAATGTTTTAAAAGAGAGCTACGGGAACCCTTCCTCCTTTTATAAGGAGGGGCATCAGGCGGCGCGCCTGTTAGAAGAATCAAGAGCCTCGATCGCGCAGGGACTCGGCGTACTGCCGGAGGAAGTGTTTTTCACCTCCTCAGGGACAGAAGCCGATAACTGGGCCATCAAGGGTGTGGCGCAGGCCCGGGAGGGGAGAGGACGCCACCTTATTACCACGAAAGTGGAACATCACGCGGTGTTGCACACGATGGAAGCTTTGGAAAAGCAAGGCTTTGAGGTGACTTACTTAGAAGTCGACCGTTTTGGTTTAGTGGACCCACTGGATGTCAAAAAGGCCATCCGCCCCGACACCATCCTTGTGTCCGTCATGATGGCGAATAATGAGATCGGCACAGTGATGCCGATCAAGGCAATCGGCACCATCTGCCGTGAGGCGAATGTCTTATTTCATTCTGACGCGGTGCAGGCATTAGGCGCGATTCCTGTCTTACCCCGCGAGCTGAACGCCGACCTCATGTCTTTTTCAGGTCATAAGCTTTATGCCCCGAAGGGCATCGGCTTGCTTTATAAGCGCAAGGGTCTTCGCATTGACCGCCTGTTGGATGGTGGCGCACAGGAGAGGCGCCAGCGGGGAGGCACTGAGAACGTGGCCTTTGCCAAGGCGTTTTCAACCGCCTTTGAACTCGCGTTGATGGACATGGCAGAAGAATCCACGCGGCAAATCGCCCTTCGCGATCGCATGATCAAGGGGGTTATTGAAGCTGTGCCTCATACAAAGTTAAACGGGCATCCTGAAAAGCGATTGCCGAATAACGCGAATTTCTCCTTTGAATTTATTGAAGGCGAGTCCATTCTTTTGCTCCTTGATGCCTTAGGCTATGCCTGTTCGAGTGGCTCGGCCTGTACCTCGGCCTCCCTGGATCCCTCGCATGTGCTGCTGAGCATCGGGATGCCGGCGGAAATCGCGCACGGTTCACTGCGTGTGACGATCGGGCGTGAGACGACGGAAAAAGAAATTGATCGCTTCCTCATTGACCTGCCGCTAGTCATTTCTCGCTTACGGGATATGTCCCCTTTGTTTGCGGATCATATGCGTGGAAAGCTGGATGCCCTGATACCGTTTGAAGGCGGAATCGATGTTAAAATAGAGGGCGGTTACGCGCTTTAGTCTTACAATTTTCGATTCGGGAGGATCTTTATGGAATATAGTGAAAAAGTATTAGACCATTTTATGAAACCGCGCAATATGGGTGAAATCCCGGATGCCACGGCCTCCGGGACGGTAGGCAATCCGATCTGCGGTGACATCATGAAGATGGATCTTAAAATTGTCGACAATGTGATTGTCGACGCGAAGTTTAAAACCTTTGGCTGCGGTTCGGCCATTGCCACGTCCAGTATGGCGACAGAGCTCATCATCGGCAAGACGACGGATGAGGCGCTTGACATTACGAATCAGGCGGTGGCAGAAGCCTTGGACGGGCTTCCTAAGGTAAAAATGCACTGTTCAGTCTTGGCCGAGCAAGCCGTGAAGAAGGCTTTGGAACAGTTTTATCTGGAAAACGACATGATGACGCCTGAGCGTCAGATAAAATTTGGTATTTTGAGCGAAGAACACGATCATTAGACAATATCGCGATTGAAAGGACTGCTTATGAGTGAATCAACGAATGACAAGAAGAAGGATCAGGCGGACGAGCTTAGAAAGAGTTTAAGTTTTTCTTTTAAAAATCTCTGGGATCCCGATAACAAAGAAGAGATCGAGGCCGTGATGGCTTTTACGGAAGACTACAAGGTGGCGCTCGATGAGGGGAAGACAGAGCGCGAGTTTGTTGACTTTTCCGTGAAACTGTTAGAAGAAAACGGCTACCGCGCCTTTGATTCGGACGCGCCTTTAAAACCGGGCGACCGCGTGTATGAAACGGTCCACGGTAAGGGGATTGTCGCGGCCGTGATCGGTACCTCCGATCCTTTGGAAGGCTTCAACATGATCGGCGCGCATGTCGATTCACCGAGGCTCGACCTTAAGCCGAACCCGATGTATGAGTCCGACGATTTGACCTTGTTAAAGACGCATTACTACGGCGGGATTAAGAAGTACCAGTGGGCCGCGACCGCTTTGTCACTCCACGGCGTTGTGATCTTAAAAGACGGTACAACCGTGAAGCTTTCAATCGGCGAAAATGAAGGCGATCCCGTTTTTTCAATCACGGATCTTTTGCCGCACCTGGGCGCGGACCAGATGAAGAAAACGGGCGCGGAGGTCATTGAAGGTGAAGAGTTGAATGTATTGATCGGGAGCATGCCTTTCCCGGGAGGCGAGAATGTCAAAGAGCGCTTTAAGTTAGGCGTGTTGAATCTTCTCTATGAACAGTACGGCATCACGGAGCGCGATCTTGTCACGGCGGAGATTGAAATCGTTCCCGCGACCAAGGCGCGCTGTGTCGGTTTTGACCGCTCCATGGTCGGAGGCTACGGTCAGGATGACCGCGTCTGCGCCTATACGGCTTTAAGAGCCCTTTTAGACGCCGAAACGCCTTTGAAGCGTACGGGCATGGTTATTCTCTACGATAAAGAGGAGACGGGGTCAGGCGGGATTACAGGCGCGCGTTCGCAACTTTTCCCCTCGATTCAGCGCCGCATGGTGCGCGCCATGTTAGGCCGCGAACCTTCGGCGATTGAGCTGCAGGACCAGATTGAAAAATCGACGATGCTCTCCTCTGACGTGTCCAACGCCTACGATCCGACCTTCGCATCGGTATCCGATCCGAAGAACAACACCTATGCCGGCCGCGGCATCGCCTTTTTCAAATACACGGGCGCGCGCGGTAAGGGCGGCACTTCAGATGCCAACGCAGAATACTTCAATGAAGTGACACGCCTCCTGGACGAACACGACGTACCCTGGCAGACCGGGGAACTCGGTCGTGTCGATCAGGGCGGCGGCGGGACGGTCGCGATTTACCAGGCGGA
>DIRK01000033.1 GCA_002427535.1 Mageeibacillus sp. UBA5438
CAAAGAAAGGGGCGTCACCGTCAAAGGTGAACTGGCGGCCGGTTTAACCACGTTTATGACGATGGCGTATATCTTGGCAGTCAACCCCGATATTTTGAGTGTCACGGGCATGAATCCGGGCGGCGTTCTGATCGCGACAGCGCTGTCGTCCGCGATTGCATGCGTATGTATGGCGTTTTTTGCCAACCTGCCTTTTGCCCTAGCACCAGGCATGGGATTGAACGCCTATTTTGCCTTTACCGTCGTTTTGCAGATGGGGTATTCATGGCAGTTCGCATTATTTGCCGTTTTTGTCGAGGGTCTTATTTTTATCCTACTCTCACTGACCAATGTGCGTGAAGCCATATTCAATGCCATCCCACTGACGCTGAAACATGCGGTGGGTGCCGGTATCGGACTCTTTATTGCATTCATCGGACTGCAAAACTCAGGCCTTGTCCAGGGCGATCCTGCGACGCTCGTCGCCTGTGTCCCATTTAAAGACGACATGACCGGTGTAGGCTTGCTCTCGCTTCTGACCCTTTTGGGCGTTGTCTTGATCGGCGTTTTGGCCTACAAAAAAATCAAAGGCGCGCTGTTGATCGGAATGGTCGGCATTTGGATTGTCGGCATTATTCTGCAGGCGGCCGGACTGTATGTTCCCAATCCTGAAATTGGACTATTCTCGCTTTATCCTGCATGGGGGCTGCCCGACTTTGCCGGGTTCGGATCCCTTGTCGGACAGGCATTTAGTTCGACGGCATTTGAAAACTTCAATATTCCTGACTTCCTGATCATCATGTTCTCCTTCCTGTTTGTCGATATCTTTGACACACTCGGCACCTTGATCGGTGTCGCGGACAAGGCGGGCATGCTGGACGAAGAAGGAAGACTACCCCAGATTAAGGGTGCCCTGATGGCTGACGCCGTCGGTACCGTAGTCGGCGCGGTGGTGGGTACATCGACCGTTACAACCTATGTCGAAAGTGCCTCGGGTGTTGCCGAAGGCGGCCGCACAGGCCTCACGGCCCTGACCACGGGTGTCCTTTTCTTATTAGCGATCATTCTCGCGCCGATCTTCATCTCGATCCCGTCCTTTGCGACATCTGCCGCATTGATTTACGTCGGGTTCCTGATGCTGTCGTCGATTGTGAAGGTGGACTTCTCCGATATTTCAGAAGCCCTCCCCGCCTATGTCGCCCTGTTTGCGATGCCGTTCTTCTACAGCATCTCGCACGGCATCATGTTCGGAATCATCTTCTACGTCCTGATCAACCTGATCACGGGCAACACGAAGAAGATCAGCCCGCTTATGTACGTCCTGGCCCTCGCGTTCATCTTGAAGTTCGCGCTGCTCGGATAGCATCGATTTAACACATACAGTACGCCTCTGTGATGAAATGGCCCGGGCTTTTGGCCCGGGCTTTTCATGTCGTATAATCATTTCAATATGAATAGCTGGATGATCGCACTTCTGTCTCTCTTAGGCTTTGGCCTGTTATGCCTTTTGTACGGCTTTTGGATTGAGCCCCGCTGGGTCAAAGTGAGAAAGCTAGAGATAAACATTTCAAACGCTCACCCGGCCCGAGATCAGTCCATCCTCTTTTTTTCAGACCTTCACGTCGGCGCGAAGACGACACCCCGAAAACTGCAAAAGCAGATGCGGCAAATCGCAAAACTAAAAGCAGACGCCATCCTTTTCGGAGGCGACCTCGTGGAAGAGAAAACACCTCTCTGGGATGAATCGTTCAAAGCGATGGTCATCGAGGCACTCTCCTCGCTTTCAGCCCCCCACGGGAAATGGGCTATTTTCGGCAACCACGACGTGGAGGCACCACGCTATCGCTTATGGACCGAAGACGTGCTTCAAAAATCGGGTTTTGTCATGCTTGAAAATGAAGCGATCAGCCTTTTGGGAATTCCTGTATGGGGCTTTGGCAATACGCACCACACAGAAGCCTACTTCGACGAAAAACGCTTCAACGAAAGCGCACAGGCTACGGACGATTTCAAACTCTACCTTGTTCATGAATCGGACTGGTTCCCAACCCATAGGCCGGCCGAAGGGCCGGGACTTGTCCTGTGCGGGCACTCCCACTACGGACAGGTTACCCTCTTTGGACTGCCGCTCATACGGCCGAAAGGCGCCAAGAAATACTGGCGGGGACACTATTCTTTAGCTCCCAACTTAGGCATGTTAGTCAGCGCCGGCCTTGGCACCGTGCATATCCATGCACGTTTTTTTGCGCGGCCGGATGTCATACGTTTATCGTTCAAGCGTTAGCCAAAAGCGTCTTCTTTTTTAAGATCTGCTCTTCCACACGATCGACATACAGCTTAATATCTTTTGGGTTGTGAACGCGCAATGCCTTCTGTTCATGGATCACCTTCGAGGAAGCCCCGCTCCCCAAGCCGATGACGGGCACCCGGTCACTCATCATGGCGACATTGTAAAGGGACGCGTGCCCTCCCCTTGTGAAGCCGGTATTTTCAAGCCCCGAACGGCAATTTTTTTGACGGTACAGGTAATAAGGGCGATACCCCTCTTGCCTGAGGCGCTCATGGGCCACTTCCACGGCCTCTATCAAGGCGGGGTCGGGCAAAAGTGTGGCCCGATCGTCAAACATACGATCTAAGAAAGAACCGCGCTTTATTGCCAAAGCGTGAAGCGTAATACTCTCAGGACCCAGTGCGATGACGCGTTCAAGTGAGTCTAAGAAAGTGTCGGAATCTTCTCCCGGAAGCCCTGCGATCAGGTCCATGTTAATATCCATAAAACCCATCGAGCGCGCTAAATGAAAAGCAAGAATCGTTTGTTCAACCGTGTGGTGACGACCGATGCGCCTTAAGGTTTCATCTTGCATCGTCTGCGGATTAATACACAATTTATGAAAGCCGAACGCTTTTGCAATTAATAGTTTCTCGCGATCAATGGTGTCAGGGCGCCCCGCTTCCATCGTTTTTTCAACGTTCTCTGCGAAAGGCACATGCTGTAGTACCTCTTCAAGATAACGCCTGAAAAGATCGGCAGGGAGGCTTGTAGGCGTCCCCCCGCCGTAATAGACCGCTCGGATTTTGCCTTGAAACGTCCCATCGAAAACACCTTCCGATTCACGGATCACTGCGTTAACGTAAGACTCAAGCGCATTCTTTTGCCTCGTGGCATCCTGCGTGATAAAGCTGCAATAAAGGCAGCGGCTGGGGCAAAAGGGTAGCCCCACATAGAGCATGGATTCATGTTCATGAATTTTGTCTAAGATTTTTTCTTCCGCCAAGGCAGTCCGAACGGCAAGGCGCGCCTTTTGCGAAGTAAGGCGCCAATAACCTTCAAGTTCTTCCGTGGCCTTTTCCTCATCCATCCTTTGCAGCGCATCCAGCGCGATTTGCGTCGGGCGCACACCGGTCAATGAGCCCCAGGGAAATGAAATGTCTGTGGCGGCAGATAAGACGACATAAAGCTGCCGTTTCAACACACGTCGGATATCGTGCAGGGCAACCTGCTCATCGATCTGTTTTACTAAGTTGTGTTCCCCCTTTTTTGCTACCGCGAAGACCGAAGTATTGACATGGGTCGTTGTTTCTGAAAAGCCGCGACGTGAACCTTTACGCGCTTTTGCGGCGACAATAGGCGGAGTGACTTCGGAAATCACATGAAGCGGACGATCACAGGGGGCTTCATAAAGACCTGTTTCATTTACATTGACATCCCCGAAAAAAGCGCGGGCGACATCGCACATCGCAGCCCATTCCCGGTGACCTAAAATCTCAAATACAACCGGCATGCTGTTTCTTTAACCGAAAATTCCCGCTTTACCCAAAAGCCAAAGCGTAAATAAAATGATGGGCTGATGCGCAAAATAGACCCATAGCGAATGGCGCCCTAAGAAACGGATAGGACGCGTCAAGCGATAGAACAGTCCTTCTTCTTTTGCAAGCGGTAACCCGGGCGCATAGAGCGTGTGGCCGATGGCGGCGCCGATGAGGAAGCATCCGAGCCATGGGAAAAGCGGCATCTGATCCAAAACATGCGCATTGGCCGCGGATCCGAGCATGATAAGGAAGGGATTGTTGGACCACTGGGGCAATACAGGTTCGATCATGGGGGCGATGAAGATGCCTATGCTACCCAAAATAATGAGCACGCCCGTGAAGTAGTGTGGCTGGTAAACCGTTTCCTTCGGCTTGTCCTGAGGCCGTGGAAACTGTCTGGGAATCCACTCCTGCCTTTCAGCCCATTTTTCGACCGCGGCGTAGACAACCGTCGACAGGGCGACCACATGGATGACATTAAAGAGGATTATGCCGACATCGATAAAACCGTCCACAAAAATCGTGAGTGCCGTGGCCGCGATACTGAATAAGACCATTCTGATTCCGCGTTTCATGCTGTTTCTGGAAAACCGGGAGCTGATGCCCGACACGCCCAAGAATACAGCCAGCACAATCGGCCTTCCCACCTGATAGAACCAATAGTCGTATTGGAATGCGACGGCTTCCACGCCGTGGATATCGTAGAGATCTCCAATCGTATGGTGGAACATCATGAGGCAGAGCGCGATGCCTCTTAGTAGATCAATTTCAGGAATACGCCGTCTTTTAACCAGCAACTCGCCATTCATAGAGCATCTATCTCCGCTTGTCGGTCCAAATCAATATTGCTTTCATTTTAAAACAAATCGTCCCGGCTGTCAGACCGTGACCCTCTATCTTTGTATAGTAAAGCGGCCCCAAAGGGTTTCCTTTGGAGCCGCAAGTGTCAATACCGAAACGATACGCGTATTTATTTCTTGCGCGGATACCTCAAAGCAGACTGCGCGGCGGCAAGTCTTGCGATCGGCACGCGGTACGGTGAGCAGGACACATAGTCCAGTCCGATGATCTGGCAGAATTCAATCGATGAGGGTTCTCCGCCGTGCTCGCCGCAGATGCCGAGCTCAAGCTCGGGCTTTGTTTTGCGGCCGAGCTCAACGGCGCTGCGCATCAGCTGACCGACGCCTACGCGGTCAAGACGGGCCGTCGGATCGACCTCAAAGATACCCACTTGGTAATACTTTTCGAGAATCTTGCCGGCGTCATCGCGGGACAGACCGTAGGTCATCTGCGTTAAGTCGTTCGTACCGAAGCTGAAGAAATCAGCCTCACGTGCCACTTCATCCGCCGTCAGGCAGGCGCGCGGGATCTCAATCATGGTACCGACCCAGTAATTCAGATCCTGACCGGACTCTTTGATCAGGCGATCAGCGGTGGAACGGATGAAACCGTTCAGGTATTCAAGCTCCTTCACTTCACTGATCAGGGGGACCATAATTTCGGGCAAGACTGTGATGCCTTCCTTTTGGGCTTCCAACGCTGCCCCGATAATCGCTTCCGTCTGCATCTCGGCAATCTCCGGATAGCTGACCGCCAAGCGGCAGCCCCGGTGACCGAGCATGGGGTTCAGCTCGTGGAGTTCGGTGATGATCTCCTGCAAGCGTTCATAGGTAAGGCCAAGCTCTTCGGCCAATGCTTTGACTTCGGGTTCTGCCGTCGGCAGGAACTCATGCAAAGGCGGGTCGAGCAGGCGAATGATGACCGGCAGGCCGTCCATGACACGGAAAAGACCCAGGAAGTCTTCCTGCTGCATGGGCTTGATCTTGGTTAAGGCTATTCTTCTGTCTTCTTCGGTTCTCGCGACGATCATCTGACGGAACAAGAAAACGCGATCCGCCTCAAAGAACATGTGCTCTGTACGTGTGAGCCCGATTCCTTTGGCGCCGAGATCGCGGGCAACTTGCGAGTCGTGCGGTGTATCCGCATTGGCCCTCACCTTCATCTCGCTGATCTCATCGGTCCAGTCCATAATCGTCTGGAAGTTACCGGACATCTCAGCGTCAACCGTCGGGATGCTGCCTTCGTAAACAAGCCCCGTGGAGCCGTCCAGCGAGATGAAATCGTCCGCGCCGTACACTTTTCCATCGATGGTCAGCGTTTTGTTTTTCTCACTGATCAGGGCCTCCGAACAGCCCGATACACAGCATTTGCCCATACCGCGCGCCACAACCGCCGCGTGGGACGTCATGCCGCCGCGCGAGGTCAGAATGCCTTCGGCGGCCGCCATGCCCTGAATGTCCTCAGGGGAGGTCTCTTCGCGGACCAAGATCACAGGGCGCCCCATCTCCTTGGCTTCGGTGGCCTGCTGCGCGGTAAAGGCGATCTGCCCGGTCGCCGCGCCCGGGGATGCCGGGAGACCCTTTGCCACATGTTTTGCAGCCGCTAGCGCATTCGTGTCAAAGGCGGGGTGCAAAAGCGCGTCAAGCTGCTGCGGGTCAATGCCCAAAAGCGCTTCTTCGCGTGAGATAAGACCTTCGGCGACCATGTCAACCGCGATCTGCAAAGCCGCCATCGCCGTCCTTTTGCCGTTTCTTGTCTGAAGAATGAAAAGCTTCGCATTTTCAATTGTGAATTCAAGATCCTGCATGTCACCGTAGTGGCGTTCTAAGTCATGCGCGATCTTAAAAAATTGTTCGTATACTTCGGGCATCTGCTCTTCTAAGTGATCGATTGTGAAGGGCGTCCGGATGCCCGCGACGACGTCTTCACCCTGAGCGTTCATCAGGTATTCGCCGTAGAGTTTATTTTCACCGGTGGACGGGTTTCTCGAGAAGGCGACGCCTGTGCCGGAGTTTTCTCCCATGTTGCCGTAGACCATCTCCTGCACGTTCACCGCGGTGCCCCAATGTGAGGGAATATTATTCATCTGGCGGTAATAAACCGCGCGGTCGGTGTTCCATGAGCGGAACACGGCTTCTGTCGCGAGAATGAGCTGCTGCTTGACATCCTGCGGGAACGATTCGCCCTGTTCTTGTTGGTAAATTTCCTTGAATTTTGCGACGATGCGCTCGAGGTCATCATCGTTCAGATCGAGATCGTTCGTGATCCCGCGCTCTTTTTTCACTTGATCAAAGAAATTTTCAAAGTATGAACGGGGGATGCCCATCACGACGTCTGAAAACATCAGGATGAAACGGCGGTAGCTGTCAAAAACAAAACGATGGTTGCCGGTCAACTCAGTCAAACCTTCGGCCACTTCATCATTCAAGCCAAGGTTCAAGACCGTATCCATCATGCCCGGCATCGACGCGCGCGAACCCGAACGAACAGACAGCAAGAGGGGGCGTTCCGGATCGCCGAACACCTTCCCTGTCGCCTCTTCAAGTTCTTTAAGTGAATTGAAGATCTCTTCGGTAATCTCAGGCGCAATGCTTTGGCCATCACTGTAATAGCGATTGCAGGCTTCAGTTGTCACCGTGAAGCCATTTGGTACAGGCAGTCCCAATCCGACCATCTCAGCCAAATTAGCGCCTTTTCCACCCAAAAGCTCACGCATCGAGGCGTCGCCTTCGGCAAACATATAGACGTATTTCGTCATCCAAAATCCTCCCAATAATTGTTTTATGCCTCTAGGGCAGGTCAAATCTGCCTTTGAAATATTCCACTAACTGATCCATGGGCAGCCGGACCTGTTCCATCGAATCACGCTCTCTTACCGTCACCGCATGATCTTCCAGCGACTCAAAGTCAAAGGTCACGCAGTAGGGTGTTCCGATCTCATCTTGACGGCGGTAGCGGCGTCCGATGGATTGCCGATCGTCGTATTCGCAAAGATAATGCTTCACAAGTTCGTTGTAGACCTCTTGTGCGCCGTCTTTCAATTTGTTGGAGAGCGGCAGCACTGCGATCTGCACCGGTGCGAGGCTGGGCAAGAAGCGCATGACGGAGCGTATCTCCCCGTTATCTAACACTTCCTCGTCATAGGCCTCCGACATGATCGCCAGCACCAGCCGGTCGACACCCAGAGAAGGTTCCACAACATAGGGGATGTATTTTTCATTTTTCTCGGGATCAAAATAGCGCAAATCTTCTTTTGAATGCTCGATATGTTGCTTCAAATCGTAATCGGTCCGATCCGCGATTCCCCAAAGCTCACCCCAGCCAAAGGGGTAAAGGTATTCGATGTCCGTTGTCGCGAGAGAATAAAATGACAGCTCCTCTTTGGTGTGATCTCTGAAACGAAGATGCTCTTGAGGGAGCCCCATATCGATCAGCCAGTCTTCACAAAAGCTGCGCCAATATTCAAACCATTCTAAGTCCGTACCCGGTTCACAGAAAAATTCGAGCTCCATTTGCTCGAATTCTCGTGTGCGAAAAATAAAGTTGCCGGGCGTAATCTCGTTTCGGAACGCTTTACCGATTTGCGCGATGCCAAAAGGAATCTTGCGCCTTGAGGTTCTTTGCACATTTCTGAAGTTCACAAAGATACCCTGTGCGGTTTCCGGACGCAGATAAAGCTGCGACAAATTATCCTCTGTGACGCCCTGGAAGGTTTTAAACATCAAATTGAATTTTCGCACGTCCGTGAAGTCGTGTTCGCCGCAGGACGGGCAGGGAATTTCATGGTCGCGCACATAATTCAAGTAGGTTTCATTGTCCCAGCCGTCGACATGGAGCTCAATGTCACGTGACTTGTTCCAATCATCGATCATCTGATCCGCTCTAAAACGACCGCGGCATTTTTTACAGTCAATCATAGGATCCGAAAAGCCGCCCACGTGACCTGAGGCCTCCCAGACCGAAGGGTTCATCAGGATCGCCGCGTCGATCCCCACATTCAAGGGGCATGTTTCAACAAAACGGCGCCACCAGGCTGCTTTGATTCTTTGTTTAAGTGTTGATCCGTAAGGGCCGTAATCCCATGAGTTGGCAAGTCCGCCATAAATCTCTGAGCCCTGATAAATAAATCCTCTGTTCCCGCTTAAGGCGACAATTTTCGCCAGCGCGTGTTGTTCCTTGGCCATTCAATCTCCTGTTCGCTAGGGGCGTTAATCCAATTCGTCTTCTGTCGCTTCGTCTTCTTCTGGCTCTGTGCCCTCGGCGGCTTTACGTTCTTCTTCTTCCATGAGCGTGACATGGCTGATCAGGCGCTCCGCGATCAGCGACGCGTCTTGCGCAGAGATACCAACTTGTTCAAACACGTCTTCTCCCGGCTGCCGGTCGATTTGGCGCATGATACGGCTCTGTTCTTCGAGGCGTTCTTCTTCCTCTTTGGCGCGCGCTTCACGCAAGGCCGCTTCTCGGGCCGCAATAATCCTGGGATGCACCGGAATGATGACATCCAGTTTCCCGTAACGATAGACGACGGATCCGACTCCGATTTCCTCACAGGCCAAGGTCACCTGATTGGGCGTCTCTGTCTCAAAGGTCGGGCAGGCACCCGAGGTCAGCTGACGCGCACGGCGCGCGGCCAGCATCGCGAGGACGTAACGATTTTCTGCGCGTGGCAGTAAGGCTTCAGTAGATGGATGAGTTAGCATGCATGACTCCTATAATTCTCAAGACCCGGCTTCTTGGCCCGTCTTTTATTCAAATTTGCAACAGCCCTCATTATACTGTCCCAATGTCACATTCGTCAACAAAAAGGCGTGCGATACGGCGCTTTTCGGCCCTCATGATGGCACTGATGTCGGCTGCGGCTTGTTCGACTTCGTCATTTAAAACCCAATAGTCAAAATGTTCAATCTGCAAAAGCTCTTTTCGGGCGGTCATGAGCCTGGCTTCGATCGCTTTTTCTGTTTCCGTCCCGCGCGCGTTCAGCCGTTCGCGCAGCGCCTCTTCGGTTGAGGACGTCACAAATATGATGACGGCATTCGGACAGTTTGCTTTTAATTCAAGGGCTCCCTTGACCGTCAAGTCAAGCAAGATATCGATATTTTGTGCAATCATGCGGTCCACCGGTTCCTTCGGAGTCCCGTAATATTCATCGCAGTAAATGTCGTATTCCAAAATCTCGCCTTCGGTCATGAGACGTTCAAAGTTTTCACGGGTGGTGAAATGGTAAGAATGCCCGTCGACTTCTCCTATTCTCGGAGTCCGCGTCGTCATTGACACGGAGTGAAAGCGCTGAGGATCCTCTGTACGCAGCGCGTCAATAATGGAGTTTTTCCCGACACCTGAAGGGCCCGATAAAACAATAAGGAGTCCACGCTCTTCGGGGATGTTGTCATACAGTGTCATGCGCGATGTTCTCCTTCTTGTCGTAATGGCAGTGACTCGGGATCGATGGATGATAGTACCACATGGTCGCTGTCCATGACAAGAATAGAGCGCGTTTTCTTCCCGCCCGTCGCATCAATCAGCGCAAAACGTTCGCGCGCATCCTGAATCAGGCGCCTTGAAGGCGCGGAATCGGATGTGACGACCGCGATCAGTCTGGAACGCGCGACAAAGTTACCGTATCCGACAGGGATCATGTCATAGTCCATAGGCACCTCTATTCCAAGTTTTGCACCTGCTCGCGAATCTTCTCGAGCAGTGTCTTGACGGCTACCACCGTCTCAGTCAAATCAAGATCGTTCGCCTTCGAACCGATGGTATTAATTTCGCGAAACACCTCTTGGATCAAAAAGTCGAGCTGACGGCCGACCGGCGCATCCGACAAAAGCGCCGCATCGAGCGCGTCCGCGTGGGCCTTGAGCCGCGTGATTTCTTCATCAATGGAGGCGCGGTCCGCAAAGAGCGCGACTTCCGCAAAAAGACGCTGGTCGCTGTACCATTCAGGGCGCTCTTCCAAAAAGAGCTCTTCAGCTCTTTTCAACAACTTCTCCCGGTAAATCCCGGGCACCTTAGGCGCCCTTTCTTCGATCAGCAAAATCGCTTCTCTCAGCTCCTGTACCTTCTCAAGCAAATCGGCCACAAGGCGTGCGCCCTCTTCTTCGCGCGTCCGATTCAATTCATCAAGCGCGAATAAAAGCGCCTCTTTTAGTAGGGCTTCAACTGTTTCCTCATCTTCATCGCGTTCGCCCGCGGTCAGTATCCCCGGCTGTCTGGCTAAAAAACCAGTCGGATCGGACAAGGGCTCCCCCGTGATCTGGGCCAGTTCCTCAAGCGCTCGAAGGTACGATGCCACAAGCCCTCGGTCAACCGTCACTTCACTTGACTCACCTGCGCCGGATTCATCGGTCACACGAATCTCGACGCGGCCGCGCCCTAAGCGCTCGGTCGCAAGTGTTCGCACAAGCGGTTCGTAAGAAAGAAGCCAGGCCGGTGCCCTGACCGCGATATCCAGGTAACGATGATTGACCGTGCGGCATTCTACGCGAAACTTGCGTCCTTCCTGCTGGCTTTCGCCATTGCCGTATCCTGTCATACTTTTAGCCATGTTCCACCTTCCCCTTAACCGCCGAGGCGAAATGTCCATCTTCGCCTATAAGCTGTGGTGTGAAGTTAATTTGATCAGACGCCACCATTATATAACGGACACCATTAAGAAGCGGCCGGCTGTCATAAAAGGGCGCGTGATGATGAATATGGCCAAATAGGCACAGATCAACCCCCGCCTCCTCCAGTAAATCACTGATCACAGAGCCCCTGCCTTTCTCATCAATGGGCGGATAATGCGTTAAGGCAATAAGGGGTTTTTTGCCTTCTTGTTTTTGTAGTTTTCTCAACGCGTGAAGCGACAATCCCAGACGGATCGCTTCGCGACGCAAGATTTTCTCATCGGCCTTTGAAAAATTGTCATCGCTTTCCAACAGCCAGCCTCGCGTCCCGCACAGATGAAAACCTGCCAACGACTGCGCGTCATTTCGAAGGAAGTCCAGCGTCGAAAAATCGTGGTCCTGACAGAAGTCTTCAATTTTGCGGATGGTCGACCACCAATAATCGTGGTTGCCGCGAAGCAGGATTTTTACACCGGGGAGTTCATGGATCCAACGAAGGTCACCTTCGGCCTCATCTAAAGTGCTGGCCCATGAAATATCGCCGCCGATGAGAACCGTGTCATCCTCACCTACGACTTCTTTCCAGTTCGTTTCAATGCGCGCCACATGATCCGACCAGCGCGGCCCGAAGACGTCCATCGGCTTATCGACCGCGCCTGCCAGGTGAAGGTCCGAGATGGCAAAAATTTTCATTGCTTTTCGCCTCCCTGCTTATCTTCTTCATTGAAGTGTGAATAGACCGCCCGGGCGACCTCCTCCGGAATGCCTTTTACCTTTTGCAAATCTTCCATCGATGCCTGGGCAATATTCTTCGTGGAGCCAAAGGCCAAAAGTAATGCTTTTCGCCGGGCCGGCCCCACCCCGGGAATAGTCTCCAACTTATAACGCTTGGCGCGCTTGTGGCGCCTTTGTTCATTATGGCGCAAAGCAAAGCGATGTGCCTCATCTTGGATGCTGGTGAGAAGATGGAGTAGCCCTAATCTTTTGGCCCGATCATCTTCTGTTTCTTGCTCCAAGTCGTCATCCGACAGCGCGAAAGGTGAAAGTTCAACGATTTCACCCGAAGAAAGGACCAGGCCGCGCGTCCTGTGCCGGTCATCTTTCACGATGCCCGCCAAAGGAATGCCGTAGGCTAGAGCCACCGGGTGGGTGGTCGACACATGCCCGGCACCGCCGTCTACCAGTAACAGATCGGGGCGGCGTCCGAATTGTTCATCGTCTAGGCGCATGAGTCTTCTCGACAACACTTCTTTCATTGAAAGATAGTCGTCAATACCTTCAAAGCCCTTAATCGTGAAGACCCGATAGGAGGAGCGCTCCGCTTTCCCCTGCCGAAACACCACCATTGAACCACTTCGATCCCCCTGACCCATATGTGAGATATCGAAGGCCTCAATGCGCACAGGATCCCCGGAAGTACCCGTCAACTCCCCTAAGTAACGAAGCGTCGCTTCGATGGCGACAGGGTCCGCTCCTCGCGAGAGAGAACGCCTCTCAAGCGCGCGAAGAGCGTTATATTGCACCATGTCGATCAATGCCTTTTTAGAACCGCGCTGAGGCCTGTGGATCGTCACCTTCGTGCCCTTCATCTGGCTGAGCAGTGTCACGAGCAGTGCCTCGTCATCTACGGGTTCTGGGACGAGGATTTCTTTGGGGATTTGACCGGGAGAGCGGTATTGCTCGCGGATGAAGGAGGCAAGATACGCGCCGTCCTCCCCGCCCAGATCTTGCGCGAATACCTGCACGGAGCGTGACAGGCGTCCGTCACGCACTTCGAATTTGGTCATCGCGACTTCGTTGCCGTTTCGAGCAATCCCCAAGGCATCGCGTTCTCCGCCCCGCTGGTCCACCACGCGCTGCTCTTCGCGAAGACGTGACAAGGCCTGCCACTTGCCGCGAAGACGCGCAGCCTGTTCAAAGTCAAGGCGTTCGGAGGCTTCTTGCATTTCACAGTAGAAACGCTCAATCAGCTCGTCGGTCCTGCCGTCCAAAAATTGCAGCACTTCATCGACAATCGCGCGATATTCATCTTCTGTTATCTCACCGGTACAAGGCGCCACACAGCGTCCGATGTAATAGTTCAGGCACGGGCGCTCTTTACCGATCTCTCGCGGCAGATCTCTTGAGCAGTTGCGTAGCGGGAAAACGGCTTCCAACACTTTCAGGGCGCGGTTGATGTCGCCTGCAAGCCAGGGGCCGTAGTAACGCGCGCCGAGTTTCACATCGTCGCCGACACGGAAAGCCTTCATGACTCGGGGGTACGCTTCTTGCAAGGTCACGCGGATGTAGGGATATTCCTTGTCATCTCGCATGAGGATGTTGTAGGGGGGCTGGTATTCCTTAATCAGATTCGCCTCGAGGACAAGTGCTTCCAGTTCATTTCTGCACAAAATTGTGTCGTAGGAAGCGATTTTTTGGATCATCATGGCGATCCTGCGGTCCACGGCGGGGTTCTTTGTAAAGTAGTTTCTCAACCGCTGCCTCAGGGAATTGGCTTTTCCCACATATAAAACAGAGCCCTGGGCGTCACTCATAATGTAGACGCCGGGCTCTTCTGGTACTAATTCAAGCTGTGCGTGAAATCGATTCGGTTGTAAGTCTTGATCCGTCATCCGAGGACTGTATTACGGCAGGCTGGGCCCCATATAATGAGACAGTTCAATAATGGCCTGGCCTCCGTCTTCGCCGTCTGCGGTCACCTCTAACGGGTCACCGTCGACGATACCGAGCGATAAGACTCCAAGAAGGCTTTTCGCGTTCGCGCGCCGACCGTCTTTCGCGATATAGATACTGGCATTGTAGTTCGATGAGATCTGAATCAACATCGCCACCGCCTTCATCAGGGTTTCCTCTTTACAGTGAAAGATAACTGTTTCCTTCAGCATCGCGATCCTCCATAATGGCATGCACACCTAATCGTTCAGAGTCCTGTTCAGTATATGTTTTAAACGCAACAGATGTCAATTCTACAATGAACAACTTCACAGTGAAAAATAAAGCCATTTATTGACATTGTCGCCTAACTAAAGAAGCGCTCCCCGCATCAGAATCGCGGCTTCCCCCGTGTCTGAATAATAGCCAGGCCTCTTCCCCACGACATCTAAGCCTTGCGTCTCATACAGCCGGATGGCCGCGTCGTTGCTTTCTTTCACTTCCAGTATCCAGGCGTTACAGCCCCGGGTCACCGCATGATCGCGCATGACTGACAAGAGCATGGCACCCAACCCGATGCCTCGATCATTTTGATCCACGACGATGTTAAGGATCTCAAATTCATCAACAATCACACGCCCGATAGCAAAGGCATGGGGCTGCTCATTGTCTTGTTCAGGGACGATGACGAAGCTGACTGTTTCATCTTGGCCTTTCAGGCGATCCTTGTAAGCTCCTTCAGACCAGGGTGTGTGCCCTGATTGGGCATCCAGTGCCACAATGTCGTAAAGATCTGAAAGCGTGGCTTTTCGGACCAGCCAACGCGTCCCGTTGCGCGCCGAAAAAGCAAAGGGGAGATAGTAACGAAAAGGTTTATTTTTGGCCATGTCCGCCCGGTTTCATGCGTTCGGCAGAAGAAGACAAGGTATAACGTGCTTCGAGTTTGAAGGGGTCCGTCTCAACATCCTTTTCATCCAACATTTGAAGTGCCCGACCAATGACCGCAGACGCGCGTATAAAGGAATTGTGAGGGGGCGCCACATGGGCGATGAAAGGCAAATCCTCCAAGCACTTTCCCTTGTCGTGAAGCGCCGTTTCGATCACGGAGACGCCGTCTCCTAAAAGCAGCATTCGCTCGCCGGGGGCCACCCATTTCGATATTTCTTCGATCCATGCGTCGGCGGGCCTTGGTTTTTCTTCCATGAGAGGGGATCCCTCGCGCAGAAGGGTCGAAAATACGCGCCCGCCCCGTGCGTCAAGCATGGGGGCAATAAGCGAGTGACCTTCCCCCGCTGAGCTTGCGAGCGCTTCTAAAGATGAGACAGCGACCGCTTTTGCGCCGACGGCATAGGCCATGGCCTTCACCGAGGAAAGTCCGATGCGGATCCCTGTAAACGAACCGGGACCTGCGGCAACCGCAAACAAATCAACGTCTTTTAATGTCAAATCACAACGTGTCAACAGTTCATCGACCGCGGGCTGAAAGGTGATGGAATGCCGGTAACCCATGGCGAGGGTATACTCCGCCAAAATGACACGGTCTTTTGCGACTGCGACCGACAGAGTCTTCCCTGAAGTGTCAACGCCCAATACGATCATGAACAATCTCCCACTAACGCCGCCATGTCGCGATTATCCGGGACATGTATCTGGAAGATACGGTCATCTTGTCCCTCCCCGTATGTGACGGATATGTCAATCACCGGATCCGGTAAAACCCCTCTCACGCGGTCACCCCACTCAACGACAGAAATCACCTCGCCTCCCACTTGCTCATCGAATCCGTGCTCAATAAAGTCCGAAGCGTCACGCAGGCGGTAGACATCAAAGTGGTGGAGTGTCCGGCCACCCGAAACTTCAGGTTCATGGACATGCAAATAAGTGAAAGTGGGACTCGATACATGGCTTTTGACCTTCAAGCCGGACGCGATACCCCGCACAAGCGCGGTTTTCCCCGCGCCGAGGCTCCCCGAAAGACTGACGGTGTCTCCCGCTTCAAGGAAGGAGGACAGCCGTGCTCCCAATGCGTACGTTTCATCGGGCGAGGATGTTTTTATCGAGTGTTCGAAAGGCATCTGCACTCCTCATGGTGAAAAGCCCCGTCGAGAAAAGACGGGGCTTTTTGTCAAACATGGGCATCTCTTTCTTATCTCTTGGAGAACTGAGATGCTTTTCTCGCCTTTTTTAGACCTGGCTTCTTTCTTTCTTTGACACGGGCGTCGCGAGTCAAAAAACCCGCCTTTCTCAACACGAGCTTGTGTTGTTCAGTATCCGCGTCGACCAGCGCACGGGAGATACCGTGACGGATCGCTCCGGCCTGGCCGGCGATTCCGCCGCCGCGCACGTTCACTACGATATCGTAGCGATCTTGTGTCCCTGTCTCGACGAGCGGCTGGCGCACGATCATGCGCAGCGTTTCGACGGGTAGGTATTCTTCGAACTCTTTAGCGTTGATGGTAATTTTTCCTGAGCCGGGGTACAGGCGGACGCGCGCGACCGCTTCTTTTCTTCTTCCCGTCCCATAAAAGAATTGTGTGCTTCCTTTAGTCATATCGTTATTATCCCCCAGGTCTACAATTCAATCTTAATAGGCTGTTGGGCCTCGTGTTTATGATGCGGTCCGGCGTACACCTTCAGTTTACGGTACATCTGGCGGCCGAGCGTATTTTTGGGGAGCATGCCCCGAATCGCTTTTTCCAGCACGCGCTCAGGATGTTTTTCCATCATCCGCTCAAAAGGCACTTCGCGCAGTCCACCCGGATAACCCGTGTGGCGCCGATACAGTTTTTGTTGTTCTTTTTTGCCGGTGACCACGATTTTATCCGCATTCACCACGACCACAAAATCACCCATATCCATATGAGGGGTGAATTCCGGTTTATTCTTACCGCGCAAGATCGCGGCGATCTCCGTCGCCAGACGGCCGAGCACCTGACCTTCCGCGTCAACCAGATACCAGTCACGCTTTACATCGCTCGCTTTTGGCATATATGTTTTCATATTAGACGATTGTCCTCCCGCTATTTTCACCGCACGAATCGCGCGCGGCACGAGCCACATCTTAACAGGCCTTTCTTGGCCTGTCAACAGCTTCGTTGAAATACGTCACAGATGCTTTCGATTTCGCTCGATTATCGTTCTTTTCTCGCTTTATCGCGTGCTTCAAACACGTTTTTTCGATGCTTTTTCACATAGATAAGCAGCGCCATAATACCCGCGACAATGGCCCCGATGACGGCTAAAAGTCCTACGGCGGCAAGAATCAGGATGGACGGTTTGGTCTGTCCGATGCCTCCGGTGAAAAACACATCCTCCCCGATGGAGGGATCTGGTAAGTACTCGGTGGTAGGTTCCGGCTCCGGCTCGGGTTCCGTTTCGAGCGGGGCAGGCAGTTCGTTTTCTACGATGGGAATCGCAAGAAGATCCTGCGGCTCCTTTTCAGGGACGCCCATGATGCGGGCCGCTTCTTCCATGACCGCGCTCACCGGGATCGCTCTTGCCAAAAAAGGTGAACTGCTGATGGGCGCGGGGACAATCCCGAGCGCCGCACAGATAAAATGGCGCCCGTCGTTTGTATCCCCCGATCCGACAAGACACATACCGGCCTGGGGCGTGGTACCTGTTTTGACGCCGGTGTAGCGCTCATAATAACGCGACTCAAAGTAATCCTTACCGTAGATGACAAGCGCGTTCGAATTCCCCATGGTGCCCCACCATGCTTCTTCATGCTGAGAATTGACGGGCATGCGGTAATAGCGCATGGAGCAAATATGCGCGATGAGGGGGTGTTTCATCGCTTCTGCCGCGATCAGGGCAATATCGCGCGCGGTGGTGTAGTGACTTTGATCCGCCTCATCGAAGCCGGCGGGATTTGTGAAATGTGTGTTTACGGCGCCAAGCTCTTGAGCGCGCTCATTCATCCGCGCCACAAAAAGCTCCTGTGAATAAGAAGCATCGTTTCGTCGCTCCTGATCCACAGCGCCGTAAGCGCCGCCATAGTTTTGCGCGATGACGCGCGCGATGTCATTGGCCGAGGCGATGAGAAGCGCCGCCAGGCAGTCAATCGTTTTTAAAAGATCGCCTTCATTCAATCCCTTGATCCGGGCGGAATTGGGATCCATGAAATAAAGCGATTGACCGGAGACGGTAAGCAAGCGATCGGGGTCGAAATGACTGTCTTCCACAAGCAACAGCGCCGTCATAATTTTCGTGGTGCTCGCGTTCGCCCGCCTTCGGTCCGCGTCTTTTTCCAAAATCACCTGTCCCGTATCCGCGTCGATCACGCAATAAGAGCCGATTTGGACATCCTCAAAGTCGATCCAACCTTCCCGCGCGGCAAAGACGCTCGCCGGAAACGCGGTCAGAAGTAAGATGATAAGAACGGCAAAAATAATGGCTTTCTTCATGCGTCCACGCCCCTTTCGTGATCGTGCTTTCTTACAGCCTCAAAGATCGTCTCCTGAAGCGAGTCGGCGACGGGAATCATCGTCAACGGCTCTTTCTTTTCAAGTGAGGCCCGAAGCGTCTCCCAGATCGGCACGCCCGATTCTTCGGCGAGCATACAGACCGCGTCAGCCTCCGCACGCCGCGAGGCCTCATCGCCCAAAATCGCTTTTGTGGTTGTTTCGATGTCAAGCAAGGGCGAACGCTCCTGTACGTAACAGACGATGGATGTGTCTTTTTTGTCGGAATGGCGTGCCCAGCAGGCAATCGCATCCGCTGTCTCGCGGCCGATCAAATAGTCTGTCTGGTCGTATATATTTCGGATAATTCGCAAGCATCGCCTGTAATCGTTGCTTGCGACCGTCACCGATTGGTTCAAAAGGTGGATCTCATCTTCGTTTAAAAGCGGTACCTCTGCCTGATCCCATTTTCCCATGATGTCTAAAAGGCGACTTTCATCACGCCCTGTCACTTCAAACAGAAGTCGCTCCAAATTCACCGGCCACATGACGCCGGGATCGTCCGAGCGCCTTCGTCTTTTTGCCTGCATCATCTTGCCCGTTTCAAACAAGGTCCTCAGGATCGCCGGTTCGTTTTCTCCGACATAGACAGCGTCGATCGGAAGCTCGAGACTGTTGGCGTACACGAGCCCCGCAAAGAAGCTCAAATGATTTTTATTGACCACATAGGTCATCGAATCTTCGGGTGTTTTATCCGCCAGAATCAAGGCCAAAGACGCGGTGACAAGCGCTCCTGCGGTGAGCACTTCCAAAATATGTCCCGGCCCCCAAAAAATCGGATCATAGCCTTGTGCATTCAAGGCTTTTTCAAAAGATTCATCGGCCGCAAGGCCGCTAAACTCTCGGTAACGCGTATCAAAGCTGTCCTCAAAAGAAAAAGCCTTTTCATGGGACTTTAAAAGCCATGAAATTTCAGAGGAACGTCCGCCGTTTTGCGACACAAAAAAGATCTTTTTATACGCACTCATCATACGAAGCGAGGATACGGCCATATCGTCCGTGATCACGGCCACGATCAGGGGTTCTAGCGGGTTGTTTCGCTTTTCATCAAGCTTTCTTAAAAGGGTCAGAAAAATGGCGCTTGAGATGTCCGAAAGACTGCCCGTCGGGAGTCGGTCGCCGTTAAAAAGATAGTAACGTTCAAGGTAGGCATTCAGGGGATGGACCGGCCAGTCGAACGCGTCGCTTTCGGCGGTGAGTGTTAAGAGCGCTTCATCCACGATCGCTTCCCACACTTCGAGTGAAAAATTCGGCATAAAGCGATGGAAAAAAAGAGCCATCGTCTCGGCCGGTGTCTTTTCAAACATCGCCTCCAGGGGCAATGCCTCCGGCAACTTTTCCGGGATAAACAGTCCACCTGTTTTTGACAGTCCGCGGTAGATCGCCTCTTCAGAGCTTGCGGGGGCTCCGCCGCGTGTGCTGATGTAGTTCATATCTTGTCTCATCTCCTCGTGTCCGGGAATGTGTCGCGGTACATGTCTAAAATCTCTGCGATTGAGTCTTCATCCCTTTGCTCTTCAAGCACGCGTTCAAGCCAGTTCAAGCGTTCAAGACGCGCCTCATTTCTCAAAATGACCGGTCGCAGGACAAAAAAGAACAGTAAAAAAAGAAGGGATGCCGCGATAATCGCAATCGTCAATCCCTGGATGAGTCGGACAAGGCTGCTGTGTTGGCGCACTGATCGGGATATATCGCTTTCTTCCAAACGATACATGTCCTCTTGCTCGCGCTTGCTGGCCATTTGGACACGGCCTATGCCGCCATCGTTGGCGGCGCGTTGCAGGATTCCGCTTTTGGCCATATGGGCCCGAACAGGCATGAGCAATTCTTCACTTTTTTTACGCCTCGAATCGCGCGCTTCTTCCCGTATGCGCTCTTCGCGTGCGGCGATGCGGCAGCGGTCGACCGCTTTTGAAAGTGCGGCGTCGGGAGAGGCAAGAAGCACTTTCTCAAACTGTTCTTCGGCCTCACGAAACTGGCGTTCTCGAGCTAAGATCACGCCGTAAAGCGATGAGGCCTCCGCAAATTGCGGCCAGCTAGCCGTCAGCTTGTCAAGTGCAATTTTCGCGATGTCCGTATTCCCTGTGACGGCCTGGTCGAGCGCCCGGTTATAGACCGACAAAATGCGCTCTTGCTCGGCTTCAGAAGCGATCAGTTCAGGGGGCAATTCGGTGAGCGGTTTCCAGGTCGAAAAGACGCGCTCCCAGTCAAAGGATTCCGCTTTGTTTTTAGCCTGCGGCACAGATCGTTTCGCTTCCATTTGTCGCAACTGTCATTCCACCTTTCCGATTTTGTGTCGTGACCATTAAACCACAATCGTTAAAATGTGAATCTTCAACGAGCGTTTTTTGCACGGTTTAAACTTCGAACGAAGGGGCGTACTTCGCCTGCAAGATAGAGCGATCCGGCAATGGCCACCATGGCATCTCGTTCATGGGCAATGAAGATGGCACGTGTCACCGCGTCTTTCGGATCTGTGAACGATTGAAAAAGAACCTCTTCCCCTTGATCTCCCATTAATTCTTGGGCCTCACGCACGAGGTCTTCCGCGTGAAAGCGCCGCTCATCCTGGGGTTCTGTGCCCACCACCGCCGCAACCTTGTAGTCGGTATCAACCAGGAGTGCCTCGAGCATCTTCCGGTGCTCTTTATCCTCCAAAAAGCCCAGCACGAATACGATCGGTGTACGCCCCGAAAGCTCCGCGAGGCTCTTTCTCAATCCCAGACATCCTTGCAGGTTGTGTGCCCCGTCAAGCAGGACTGTCGGGTTTTCCAAAATGACTTCCATACGGGCGGGCCATGTGCAGTCTAAAATCCCCTGCTTCACCGCTTGCTCGTCCGCAAGCTTCGTATCAAGCGCGGCCTGTGCGGCCATGAGGGCATAGATCGGCTGGTAAGGCGCGAGCATTTTCGTGTGGTATTCAGCCTTTGTGGTTTTGAAACGCTGTCCTGTAAAGTCATGCGAGAGAAGCTCAAAATCCCCGTAACCGATAAAAGAAAGGGGGGCCGAAAGCTTGGCACATTGTTTTTCAAGTACCTCCCTTGCGACAGAGGCGTCTTCGTCTGAAATCAAAGCGTCCTCCGGCGCGTAAGCATAAACAGGGCAACCTTTTTTAATGATGCCCGCTTTTTCGCCCGCGATCGCGCGCATCGTACTGCCCAAACGCTCCATATGGTCAAATCCGAGCGCCCCGATCAAAGAGGCCAGGGGTTTCTCGATGACATTGGTGGAGTCCAGTCTGCCGCCCATTCCGACTTCTAGGATCAGAACGTCGCATTTTTGCTCTTTGAACCATAAAAAAGCAAGCGCGGTCATAAGGTCGAATTGAGTCGGCGGGATCCCGCCTTCTTCCACCACTTGACGTGCGGCTTTTTCAATCTTCGCGATCAGCCTCACAATCGCTTCATCGGGGATTTCTCCAAAATAAAAATCCTCATCAAAGCGCTTTAAATCTTTCGCGCCGTCTAACACGCGGATGCGCTCGTTAAAGCGCTCAAGATAAGGCGAGGTGTACCAACCAACCTTCAAACCCGCGTGGCAGAGGATATGCGCCAGGTAACTTGTGATGGACCCCTTGCCGTTGGTGCCCGCGACGTGGAAGGCGGGAATATCGCGCCAGGGATCAGATAGCGCCCGATAAAGCCTTGCAGCGCGGTCGCTGTGGTCATTGTCCGCAAATTTCTTCGCGCTCCCGATCGTTTGAATCGCCTGCAGCATGAGTGCTTCGGCGTCCACCGGATCCTGTTTTCGAAAAACATACAGTTTGCCGGAGACACGGTTCGCTAAGACGACGAAGATGAGGGCAATCAGTTTGCCAATATCCAGGGTGCCTTGGAAAAACTCGGTCGTGATGCCCAACACGTGGCGCACCAGATAAATGCCCGCGTATTCAAACACAAAGGAGATGGTCAGCCTTGAGCCTATAAAACGAAAGAACTCTTCACCGATCTCCGCCGACGAGCGAAACACCCACAGGCGGTTGAGCACGTACGCGGCGAGCACTGAAAGGATAATCGCGGGAACATCCGAATAGTACCAGCGGTCAAGTCCTAACCAACGGCTCATGAGCATATAGATGAAGACGTTGACGAGTGTCGCCACAACGCCCGAAACAAAATAGCGTAAAAACTCGACGGTAAAAAACAGGTCGATTAAGTGTTCTTTAAATTTCTTCATAGTTCATCCGTGTCGTAAGGCGCATCCCGGTCTTCGCGAAGGTGCGTTGCCGGGCGGATGCCGGGCAGGCGCATATCGGTTCTGCCATTGGATGTTTCTCTTTTTTCCTGCTCGCTCACAATGGCCTCCAAAGCATGCCAGGCATCCTCCGGATCCGCTAAAACGGGCGCTTCGGGTGCTTCGCTTAAAGGTTCCGTAGAGGGATCCAAAATTTCATCTTGTGCCTCAATTTCTTCCTCGATCGAATCCGATTCCGATTCATCTTCGGCTTTCAAATCCTTCAGCGTCAGCTCCGGTTCAATCTTGGCCGCGCGCCGCGCGTGCCACCATAACCAAACGATAAGAGATACGATCAGTAACAGCAAGCCGACTCCTGCGGCAAGATAAAACGTCGGGATGACAAGCCCAAAAAGCACGATCCCCTCACGCGTTTCAGGCGTGGTTTCGGTAGGAATAGTGGGTTCTGTAGGGAGAGGCTCCGTCGGCGGCGTCGTCGGCTCTTCGCGGTCCAAAAAGCTTCCCGCGATCGGGATAATCCAAAGCTCCTCGCGGATTAAAGAATCAAGTGTTGCATCGTAAAAATAAAGGCGGACCTCCTCGGCGTCATTCATCCGTAAAGCCAAAAGGTACGGCTCCTCCGATATGGGGGGTAGTTCGTCTTCTTTTACCCCGTTTTCAAGATATGCATCGTAGAAAGATTTCGGTAGAAAATGGCCGTTCTTTGCCCGATAGCCCGGCACATCTTCGCCCCAAATGTTCAAAGTATGAAGCTCGAAACCTTCCGGTATGTCCTGTTCAGGAATCATTGAAAATGTGTAGAAACGAGACGACCACTCGGTGCGCAGATAGGGCACAAAAACCGCCAAGGTTTCGTCATAAAGATAGAAACCCTCAGTGCCGTCCTCTGTCGCAAGCCAAAAGAGTGTGTACGGCAAGGTCTCAGACTGGTAGCCAGTGACATGTTTATCCTTCCACAGCACTTCGGCCGCTTCAAAACTCAAAGGAATCGTTCCATCCAGGGGGACGCTTTCGGGGACCGACAGCGCTTCTTCGTCATAGCGATACCCGACCACTGTCTCCGCCGGATGGTAAGGCTTTGTCTCCTCCGGCGTTGTCGGGGGGGTGGTCGTAGTCTCCGTGCTCGTTGCGGTGGTCGCCTTGGTGGTCGTCTTTGTAGTCGTTTTCGTCGTCGTAGGCGGCCTTTCAATCACGTTGACCACCACTGTTTTAGCCTTCACAGCGACTTCGTTGCCGCTCTTGTCAGAAATATCAAGTCTTAAAGTAATCTCTTGTTTGCCCAGTGTTTTGGGCGTGAAATTGGCCGTGACCTCCAAAGAAGTCACATATTTGTCCGACATCGGATCCCCTACAGCGCCCGACTGATCTGTGCTGAGAAAATAGAATCCCGCGCCGGGAGTCGACCACGACATGGCGATTTTGACACTGCTTTTTTCGTTGATATAGGCCGTCGTATCCGCATGTGCCGGGATGGGTTTTGTCAAAGAGATCACGACCAGCACCGCAAAAATAAACACGACAATGGCTTGTTGGATACGCTCTTTTTTTCGGATCTTCAATTTCGTTTTCATTTTCTTCCCATCTCTTCTTAATCGTTGGATCATTTGTTTTTGCCTAAAATATGGTTGGCCAAGGCCACGTAGTCGGCTGAATTCACGGCGCCATTGCCATTCACATCCAAGGCCATCATCGGTGCTCCGCTCTGTGCATTTTTGCCGAGGATATGCTGGGCCATCAGGACATAATCCGAAGAACTGATCTTCCCGTCACCGTTGATGTCTCCGTAAATCACAAGATACATCGTCTTAAACGATTCAACCTCATCGTTCAGTATTTCAATTTTTGAGCCTGTGCCAAGGAGGGCGTCTGGCGCGGGTTCTTTTCCCTTTGTGTCAAACACCTTCGCCGTATACCCTGCCGGCATATCAAGTGCCTCGAGGATTTTTCTCGCTTGATGCTCACCATTCGTAGGCCAGGCATTTGAAAAATATTCACCGCGAATCACATAACCATTCTTGGCAAACACCGCTTCTCCGGGAGTGGCTTTCAAGGTATAGCTGCGCTTATGCCCGCTTTCAGAAACAGCCTCAATCACAATCTCATTTTCACCGGAAGTGAGTTGAATGTTTCCGGTATTACCAACGGTACATTTGCTGTGATAAGCGGTGGCTTGAATGTTCAAGCGATCAATACCGCCTTCCAGCAAGACCGTATATTCATAAGTTTCAGGGTGAAAGGCCGGGGATAAAGCGCCTTCTTCGACGGTAATCGATTTTAACCAATTGTTTCGGCTCTTATCGTCGGTGGGATAGGGGGCCGGATTCTTAGGCATCTTGGTCATGACAGGAATGCGAAAGACATAGGCCGATTCAAGCAGTCCCTGCTGCTGATACATCGAATACACACGCGCCGCCTCAATGGAAGGCGCGTAGACATTGCCCATATACTGGTGCCAATAGGTGCCGTAGGTGTCGCCGTCAATGTTGAATTTTTGAAGATAAGAAGTGTCCTGGCCGGGGTTGATATAGCCTCGGCCAATCCAAAACGCGCCTCCCACAATCGCGCGCCATTGATTGTCCCAGGGTAAGAGATAATTCACTCGCTCCGCTTCCGTCGGGCCGCTACCGGTGCTCCCGAAACGGGCGTATTTCAAACCATTCGTGATGGGACTGGTGCCCGCGGTGGCCCCGATATTGTAAAAGTTATAGTAACCCTCGTAGCCCGAAACGGTCCCTTTGACCGAATCGGATCCATTTTTTCCCACCTCTGTCAGACAGCGTTGCGCGAGGAAAAAGGGGTTGACGTTCGTCTTCACCGCGGCATCCATAAAGATCTCAGGATAGGTCATGGTTTTCTCTTCTCCGTTTTCGGTAAAGGTGACCGTCTTGCCCTCCATAAAGGAACCTTTGATCGCCGCCTGAATGGATTCAATCTTGTGGACCTCCGGATGGTAAGTCAGTTTTTCAAACTGGAAAACCTGCTGCTCACTCAAAAAGTTCCTCGGATCGAGCGAATACGCGATGATCTCGCGGCTGGCCCCCATCCAGCCTCCCGCGTCGTAGATCTTCCACTTATCCGTTTCGTAATAATACTCGCCTTTCTCATAGGAGCGGTGGCTGCGCCTGGCACTGCTGTTAACCATATTGCGCCCGGGCGTCTTTTCTTCGTCGAGCGCTTTTTCAAAACTCAAAGGGCCCTTTGGGTTAGAGGTCGAACTCATATCCGAGACGTGAAACGCCTCAAATACCCAGTTGGGATAATCCGCGTGGAGCTGCCGCAAATAGGGTTTGTAACTGTCAGGAAAACCCTGGCTTGTAAGATACGCCTCAAAATCCTGATCGGCCGGCGGTTCGCCGCCACTGATCGGCTTATTTGTCAGGGTCACCAAAGAAGAATGAATGTAACCGTAGCGACCGCTTCTCACTTCACGCAAAAAATACCAATCGGTGGATCCGCTTGAGGCATCTCCTTTGACCTTGCGGTATACTTCAACGCTTGAACCCTGCACGATGATGGTCAGCCGTGTTGAGTCAATGAGCTTGGGTTCTGAGCGCAACCAGCAACCGTTGGCTGCGTTGGTAAATCCTTTTTTTTCAATCACTTCGCCCGGCGGCATGTCGACCGCATGGACGGTTAAGGGAAAGGGGAAAATTAGGGCTATCGAAAAGCATAATGACACGAAAAATAAAAAGATCACAACGGCCCTGCTCTTCTTTTGAATCGAGCAGTTATTGTCTCGTATTTTCATTCTATTTTTTGTCATTTGACCGCTCAAATACACACACCATGCCTATCTTATTTAAAGGGTTGTATAAGCGTATCATATAGGGAGCGCCAACGTCACGCCATCCGCGGTCATAGAAGCCTTGTCAGTTGTTTTAGAAATGTCATAGCTTTGTCGCGTTCTCGCAATCATAGCCATTAAAATCGAAGTCAAAATCGATCTCATCCAGCGATTTTGCATATGCGGGGATGGCGTAGGTCATAAACCAGCTGACCTCCGGCAAATCAAACGCGTGAATGCGATCCGTGATTTCAAGCTTGGCGCGATCAAACTCACGGTTGCCGACCTTTTGCTCATCCACGCATTTGATGTATGCGGAAAAACAATCGGCCACCTTCACAAGAAGTTTTGCTTCTCGCACGACGGGGTCGGCATCGTTCGGCATCAAAAGTGACTCGTAAAGGCAAGCAAGATCCTTGGGCAACATCGCCAAGAGTGTCCGGCAGGCATCCTCCTCAATCTGCTTATATGTCGTCTCCATCGAGCGGTTATGGTATTTCACGGGCTTGGGCATGTCGCCTGTCATGATTTCAGGAAGGTCGTGGAAAAGCGCCATCGTCGCGACTAAGTTCGGATCAGGGCAAATTCGGTCCTTGGAAAAATATTCCTTTCGCACCGTGGCTAAGACATGCGCGATGACGGCCACGTCATGCGAATGTTCCTGGATATTTTCCGTTTCTGTGTTGCGCATCAAGCCCCAGCGGTTGATGTAACGCATACGGTGAATCATGGCAAAAAAGTTCGTTCTCATACGGCCTCCTAAATACCGAAAACAGTCCTGAACATGCGCCCGGCGTAAGGGTCGGTCATCCCGGCAATGTAGTCCGTCACTTTGCGAAGCGCGGACGCGTGCGGTTCAGGGTGCCTTGCCTCATATTCGAAAAAGGCCATCGCCGGCGCGCTTTCATCCTCAGGGCGGTGCTCTATAAGCGCCAGATAATACTCAAACAAACCCTCGAGCATATTTTTGACCTGCGCCTCATAGCGCATCACACGCGGTGCCGCATAGATGCGTTCGTAGTTGATTTCAATCAGGCGCCTCAAGGCTTCACCGGTCTTTTGACTCATCATGATCGCGTTTTGTCCCATGCTGTTTTCGATCATGTCCTTCACAAGCGTGTCGACAATCTCGCTGTTGTTATGGCCCAGTGTGCTTCGGATGTCAAAGGGCAATTCATCAAAATACAAAAGTCCTGATCGGGTCGCGTCCTCAATATCACGGCCTACATAAGCGATGCGATCAGTGAAGCGCACCACACAACCTTCAAGCGTCGCCGGAGGATCGTGCTTCAGCGAACATAAAAGCAATTCTTGTTCCTTTTTTTCTCGCATCGGCTCCAGATAATACTCGTCATAACGCTCGCCGCAATGGGAGGCAATGCCGTCCCGGACCTCAAAGGTAAGATTTAGGCCGTGCTGCCCCTTGTGCTCCGATAAAAGGTCTACGACGCGGAGCCCGTGCTGTTCATGGCTGAAATGTAACGACGCGTCATGGCTGTTCAGCAGGGTGTGAAGCGCTTCTTCACCCGCGTGCCCAAAGGGCGCGTGCCCCAGGTCGTGTCCGAGCGCAATCGCCCGGATCAGGTCGGTATTTAAGCCTAAAGCGCTTCCGATCGTCTCCGCCACATAGCTGACGTACAGCACATGTTCCATTCGGGTGCACACATGATCATTTTGCGGATCAAAGAACACCTGTGTTTTATGCCGCAACCGGCGAAAGGGAAGCGAATACAAAATGCGCCCCATATCGCGCTCATACACCGTCCTGACATCACAGTGGGCATCCTCTTTAATGCGGCCGCGACTTTCCGAGGCCCTTGCGGCAAAGGGCGATAAAAGGTCGAGCTCAAGGTTTTCTTTTCGTTCACGCACGGACTGAATCGATTCTTGCACATTAGAAGACATCCTAGACTCCTCTCCTTTATGAAGCGTCCGGTGACAAGACTGCCTGACTTGCCAGAAAACGCTTGGTCGTCCCGTCAAAGTCAATGACCAAAATGGCGTCATCTCCCGTTTTTGTAATACCTTTTATCACGCCCGGTCCAAAGGACACATGGTGCACGATGTCGCCATTGTTCAACCGGTCGACATCGAGCAATACTTTTTTCTCTTTTCGAGTTGCCTCGATCTGTTTTCGCGTCACCGCCTGGTACGCCGGTTCCTTTTGAGGTTCTTTAACGCCTTGACGGCCAAAAAGCGGCCGCCGCCCCAGTTGATTGAAAAAATCGTCATCGTAGCTATTGCGAAACGCGGGTCCGAACTGACCGGTTTTCTCGGTTAAATCGTCCGGGATCGCCTCTACAAAGCGCGACAAGGCATTATATTGCGTGTGCCCAAAAAGCAGGCGCGAGACTGCCGCAGTAATCAGGAGTTCCTTTTTAGCGCGCGTCACCGCTACATAGGCAAGCCGCCGCTCTTCCTCAATACCGTAGGGCTCCTCATGCGCGCGAATGCTGGGGAAAATATCCTCCTCCGCGCCGACCAGGAACACCGTGTCAAACTCCAGTCCCTTCGCGTTATGAATCGTCATCAGGCTGACGGCCGGATCATCGGAGTCTTTGTCCTGATCACTGTAAAGTGCCGCGCGCTCCAAGAACAAGCGCAACAAGCCTGTGGCCGAGCGATCCGTTAGATGTTCTTCTGCTTCACCTTCGTCGTACTCCCACAAGTCGTCGAGTGATTCAGAGGCCAGTCTGTTTTCAAAGTCAATCGCGTCCGAGATCAATTCGACCAAGTTCTGCAGACGCGATTCCGCTTCTTGATCGCCCTTGGCTTTTAATTCTTCAAAATAGGCGACAAGCCCCGTCTCCTCTTCGACTCTTTTCACAAACAGCGGAAAACTCGTTGTTTCTTGCTGCAGATCACGGCGCAAGCCATCGATCATTTTGACAAATAAAAGGAGTCGGCCGCTGGCCCGTTCAAGGCCCGGTATTTCGTTCGCCCGTCGGGCCGCTTGAAAAAGGGACAGCGCGTTTTCGCCCGCAAATTCAGCCAGGCGCTCCAAGGTCACACTACCGATACCGCGCCGCGGTTGATTCACGACGCGCCTGAACGCGATGTCATCGTCGCTTGACTGTATGAGCGCCAGATAGGCTGTCACGTCTTTAATTTCACTTCGCTCATAGAACCTTGTCCCACCGTAGATACGGTAATCAATGCCGAGTTCACGGAGCGCAAACTCCACATTACGCGACAGGGCGTTCATGCGGTAGAGTACCGCGATTTCAGGTTTCTCACCCTCTTCGGCTAATTGAAAGCGGCGCTGGATCCCGCGCGCGATATATCGCGCCTCCTCGGTATGATCGGCGGCGCGATA
>DIRK01000047.1:0-66535 GCA_002427535.1 Mageeibacillus sp. UBA5438
ACCAACATTCTGGACTTGACTGTCAGGGTCCACGACCTGCTCCTCATAGACTACACTTGCAGAAGATTGCTCTCTTACAAGCTGCGCTACAGGTTTCCCCTGAGAGGCGGCGTACTGGAAATTCGTCTTGTACGGGTCCCCCTCTTGGTATGGACCGTAACTCAAATTGACTGAGTTAACATAGTTCTCATAAATGCCACCATACTCATCAAAATAGCCTGATGCGTCAAATTCCGTTTCACTCATTGGCTTGATAAAACTTGGCTTGAAATAAAACGGAATAGAACCAGAGCCTTGCATCTCCGCTTCGGATTGCAATACCCGATAATTACTATTTCCCAAAACATCTTCACCGGTCAAACTGGTCGAATAGAGATCATACGTCGTAATCACCGTTGCTTCCAAGGTCATTACATCCACGGTAAAGTTGTCACTGTTCCCGTCAATTTTTGCAGTCAGTTCCAAGACTTCTTTTCCCTTGAGTTCAAAGGAAACCGTATTGCCCGCAACAAGATCCTGGCTATTCGGCGAGCCCGTGTCAGGCGTTCCCACAAGTGACTTCAGGTCAAAATCAGATGAGAACTGCACAGCCTCTAAATCAAAATCATTGGGGTTTGTCACAATAAACTTGGCGTAAACATCACCATCTTTATCGTTGACGGTGGAAATCTCGTTTGAAAATCCCGAATCGCTGTAAAGTTTTGTTTCAACGGTCGCTCCGAGTGGCGGACTTGCTCGTACGGCGTTCTGCCAAAAAAGAAATTCACTCTCATATGAACTATCAGGACCAACATTTGTTGTCGTGTAACTCGCTTTTTCAAAAACCAAGATATCACCGTAAGCGCCATCGGCGACACGAAAATCAATGACCAAATAGTTAAGGGGCCAGAAACCTCCCCCTAAATACATTTCCCAAACAACTTCATGATCAGAATTATCATAACTTGCCGAAACGTCAATATTATCCGTGCTATGACCGGCCTTAACATCCTTAACATCGACAAGCGATCCCAGCGTCACAATGCCCTTGGTATTGAGTTCACCTTTGTTTTTAGCGGTATCCGTCTGTAGGATCAGCCGGAATTCGCCATTACCTTTGTCATAGACCTGCGTAATGGTGTCAATCTGCTTCGGGAAATCCGGTGGTGCGCCGGAAAACGCTCCCGCGGGTGCCGTGACTGTAAATATCATGACGATAGCCAACAGGATCGCCATCACAAAATTATTTTTTTTCATTATTATTTCTCCTCCCAAATAAATGTTCCAATCGATAAGAAAGCAGGCATAACGCCCGCTTCTAGGAGATTGTACGCAATTAAACCACCGATTATCAGGCATTTGTTACAGTTCAAGGGCCTATAGTGCAGGTCATGCGCCAATCGGCTTAACAATTATGGATGATGTGTTAAGAATGTATGAATGGGTGAAAACCCCAATCGCCTTAAAAAATTAAAGAGGTCTTTTTAGTTCTCTTTCCTCAAACCAGACAAACTCTGTAATGCCAAGGCTCTCTAAGTATTGAAGCGTCTCATTCATATGCAAACCATTTTGCTCAACATGGTGCGCATCCGAGCAGATCGTGAAAAGATCGCCGCCAAGTTCAATATAGCGGTCCAGGATTTTTTCATCCGGCATCGCGTCTTTAAGGGCATAATCCTTGCGCTTCATAAGAGAGTTCACCGTCCCCACGTTAATCTCTAACGCCTGATTATTTTCCATCATGATCTTGAACAAGCGGTCAAAAGCCTCCGGCGCGTGCTCATAGTGCATCTTCGAATCGCGTTGGGGCGCGTAGCGCGAGAAAAAATCAAAATGCGCGACAATGTTTGCTTCTTTCATATCTTGGGCGGAATCCGCGATCGCATGAATCACCTCAGTATAGACCTTGTGAAGCTTCGAGGTATAGATATGCTCCGCGTGGGTAAAGGGATCGTAGCTTCTAAAATAATGAAGCGACACAATCGAAAAATCAAAGGGATATTCGCGAACAATATTATGGAGGACATCGCTTACCTCGGGCATCCAACCAAGTTCAATACCCACAAGAAAACCGGGAGGATCGCCTTCCTGTCTTTTCGAAGGCATCCTTCTCTTAGAATAAAATGCCTCCATATAGGCCTTGGGATCAAACGTCCAAGGCGAACCGTCCGACATCTCACAATCAGGATCGTAATGATCCGAGATACCCACGCCGTGCAAGCCTCTTTTTTCGGCCTCTAATAATAATTCCCCGACACTCTGTGTCCCGTCAGGCGACCAGTATCCTAAATGGTTATGCGCGTCAACAAGCCTCATACCGACTCCTGCTCTTCCATCTCACTGTGCAAGAAGCGCTCTTTTAACGACCACAGCGTATCTGACAGGTCGACATAGTATTCTTGCGGATTTTCAAAGCGCTTCAATGAATCCCAAAGGGTATCAAGCTGTGCCCTGCAAAAGGCGCGGATGTCTTCGATGTGGCGCTTCTCACCGATATATTCACCCTTTTCAAAAATCTGCTCCAGAATCGGGACCGCACGAAAATCCGTCAGCGTTTTGCGCTTCCAGGTATGAAGCGGATCAAAGATCGTCAAAGGTTTTGTATCGTCGATGACCTCATCGATGAGGGTAATCAGATCGGCCTCGACTAAACCCGTCGTACGGTTGTAAAGTCTGTAAAGGGTCTTCTCCCCCGGGTTCGTCACCTTCTCAGGATTATCCGACACCTTCATGCGGGGCTCCATGACACCGTCCTTTTCAATTCCCGACAGTTTATACACGCCGCTGAAAACTGGCTCGGCACGCGAAGTGATCAGGCGCTCACCCACGCCGAAGGAATCAACTCGAGCCCCCTGGCGCAAAAGATCCTGAATCAGGTACTCATCGATGGCGCTACTCAAGGTGATCTTACAGTCATTTAAACCTGCCTCATCGAGCATGGCACGCGCCCTGATCGAAAGATAGGCCAAGTCCCCTGAATCAATACGGATCGCCTTTAAACGGTGTCCTTGGGGCTCCAACACCTCACGGCTCACGCGGATGGCGTTGGGGACGCCGCACTTTAAGGTATTGTAGGTATCGACTAAGAGTTGGCAGTCGTCGGGGTAAACCGTCGCGTAGGCCTTGAAGGCATCGTACTCCGTATCAAAGGCCTGCACCCATGAATGCGCCATGGTGCCCAAGACAGGAATTTTGAAGATTTCACCGGCCACCGTACAAGAGGTCCCCGCGACCCCCGCGATATAGGCGGCTCTCGCGCCCAGGATCGACGCGTCCGAACCCTGCGCGCGGCGCGCGCCAAACTCTAAAATCCCGCGGCCTTCCGCCGCACGGACAATGCGCGAAGACTTCGTCGCGATTAAACTTTGGTGGTTAATCGTCAAAAGCACCATCGTCTCCACCATCTGGGCCTGGATAATCGGGCCTCTCACCTTGACAATGGGTTCGCCCGGGAAGATCGGCATCCCCTCCGGAATCGCCCAGACATCGCACTCAAACCTAAAATCGCGAAGGTACGAAAGAAAAGCCGGATCAAAGTGATCGAGCTGGACCAAGTACTCGATATCCTTGTCCGTAAACTGCAGATTCGCCAGGTACTCGACCAGCTGCTCCACCCCGGCCATGATCGCAAAGCCGCCACGCTCCGGGACGTCACGGAAAAACATGTCAAAGACCGCGACCGTATCCTTCATGCCCTCTTTGTAATACGCGTTTGACATCGTGATTTCATAAAAATCGGTCAACATCGCAAGATTAATATCGTGATCCCATCCGTTTGCCATATAAGCCTCCTTACTGTGAAGACGTATCCATTATAGACAATTCGCGGCGTCCATCTTCATAGGGCCATTGATCACCGCCAAAAAGTGTTTGTTCAAAATACACGCGCTCCAAAAGCAAGCCCTCCGGCGGCATCGTCGGACCCGCGAGCACACGCTTTTTCGAAGCGATAATCGCCCCGATGGCCCCGGGTTCAATCTTTTTCTGACCCGCGTAGACAAGCGTCCCCGCGATAACGCGCACCATATGATATAAAAAGCCGTCGCCGATGATGCGAAAGCTTATCGTGTTTTCTTTTATCTCCAAACTCAATTCATGGATCGTCCTCACAGAACGCTTGGTCGGCGAACCCTGATCCATGAAGGCGGTAAAATCGTGCGTACCGACCATTTCTTTCGCCGCCTCCCGCATGGCGAAAACATCCAGCTCGCCCGGCACATGAACCGCTTGACGGCGCAAAAGAACAGGACGGATGGATCCCGTGACCACCGTATAGCGATAGGACTTCCCCCAGCCGTCATAGCGCGGGTTAAAGTCAGCCTCGACGATCATTACCTCCTTCACCGCGATGGACTCGGGGAGCGTCGTATTCCACGCCAAGGCCATGCGATCGACCGGAATGGACGTTTGGGACAAAAAGGATGACACATGGCCTAAAGCCGACACCCCGGCGTCGGTACGGCTGCCGCCGGTAAGACGGATCGTCTCCCCCGTCAAATCGAACCAGCTATTTTCCATCGCGGCCTGAACAGAAGGCGCATTTTGCTGACGCTGCCAGCCTGAAAAAACAGTCCCGTCATACTCCGTCATGATCGCGTAACGCCGCATCAGAAGAACCCTCCCAATACTTTAGGCCCCACGAACGCAAAGGCTAATAAGAACACCACAAGAACTAAAAAGACAATATCCTTCGGATAAAGCTTGGCGGTGTACAACCGGGTCCTCCCCTTCTCTCCCTGGTAACAGCGCGCGTCCATGGCAATCGCCAGATCATCCGCGCGTCGGAAGCTCGAGATGAAAAGCGGCACCAAAATACTCACAAGACCCCTCGCGCGGCGGATCGGGCCCCCTGTATCGTAATCGGCGCCCCTTGAAGACTGCGCCTTCATGATCTTGGCAGACTCATCCATCAGGATGGGAACAAAGCGCAAAGCAATCGACATCATCATGGCAAACTCATGCACGGGAAAACGCAAATAGCGCAAAGGCGACAAGAGACTTTCCAAAGCATCCGCAATGGCCAAGGGCATCGTGGTCAGCGTCAATAAAAGTGAAGTATTGATCACCATCAAGATGAGGCGCATCGCCGTCATCGCCCCTGTATAAAGCCCCTCTTTTGAAATCGCGATAGGGCCGATATGAAACAAGATATGTCCCTTTACCGTCACCAGGTGCAAGATGACCGCAAAAAGAATGATGAATACAAGCGGCCTGACACTTCTTAAGATGGTTGTGATTCGGATTTTGGATAATACCATGAGCATCATGGTCCAAATAAGGAACACCGCCATAATAATCGGGTCCTGGATGGAGAGGATTGCCACCATGAGAATAATCGCAGCTAAAAACTTGATTCTTGCGTCCAATAAATGGAGCGCCGAATCACCCGGAATAGAACGGCCGAGCATACTTTTACCCATGGGTGATGCCTCCGACCGATAAACCTTTGACCGCGTTTAAGAGCGCGTTTTTTACATCCAGAGGACAAAAACAAGCGATTTTTTCTTTTTGGGGTACAAGATCTGAAAATTGATCCAAAAATCTTTTTGAGGGCGGTGTCTCAAGATGAACATTTTTCAAAAACTGCTCGTCTTGGGTGATCTCAAAGGGCGTTCCAACGCCGGCCACCTTGCCCTCATTCATGACCAGGATGCGATCCGAATAGCGCGTCATCATCTCCATGTCATGCGACACAATAACAAGGGTGACGCCCTCCTTTGTGAGCGTCAAAAGATCACGGAACAAATCATCCCGTCCCCTAGGGTCAAGGCCTGCGGCCGGCTCATCCAAGATGAGAATCTCTGTTTCAGCGGCTAAGACACCCGCGATCGCCACGCGGCGGCGCTGTCCGCCCGATAATTCAAAAGGTGAACGGTCAAGGATATCTGTGATACCAAGCCTTTTGGCCGCGCGAAGCACCGCACGCTCTACCTCATCCGGACGCTTTTTTTGTTGCTTCGGTGCAAAGGCGATGTCGAGGGCTACCGTTTCTTCAAACAGCTGGTCCTCCGGGTATTGAAAAAGAAGACCCACATGGCGCCGTATTCCGGACACTTGTTTTTTATCGGAAAGATCGCGGTCCAAGACCACGACTTTTCCCTTTTTAGCCCGTATAAGGCCGTTAAAATGCTGGATGAGGGTGGATTTACCCGAACCTGTGTGACCGACAAGTCCCAGTATTTCTCCCCTTTTTACCTGAAGCGAGACATCGTCAAGCGCCGGGAGCACGCTAAGGCCTTCCGTGTCGTAAGTATAGGACAGGTGAACGACCTTGATTACTTCCGAAATATCGCCGCTTTCCCTTGCGACTTGTTCGTTGCTTGAATCACTCATCGCCGCTTCTTGCGAAAGTTTCTCTTCCTGCGGAATATGGATGGAATTTAAGGCCCCCCGCACATACCGGACGGCTCCGTCAAAGTGAATCAATTCATTCGAATCAAAGGGGACACGGGTTTCTTGGTGAATGAGATGGGCGATCTCAAGATGCGTCGGCACATCCAGGCCCTTTTGTTTAACCCGTTCTACCTGGTTAAACACCTCGGCCGGGGTGCCGTAAAAGGCGATGCGACCATCGCTTATGACATATACAAGATCGGCTAAAAGCGCTTCTTCCATATGGTGCGTGATCTGGACGACGGTGAGTTTTTCTTCCTTTTTCAGGCGTCTTACAAGCGCCATCACCTCATGCCTGGCCTCAGGATCAAGCATGGCGGTGGCCTCATCGAGTACAAGGCAGTCGGGGCGCATAGCAAGGATTGAGGCAATTGCCAATTTTTGTTTTTGGCCACCCGACAATTCATGGGGGGCCCGTTCTTTTAAATCAAAAAGTCCTGTCAATTCCAAGGAGGCATCCACACGGGCCCAGATCTCATCGCGTGAAAGGCCGAGATTAGAGGGGCCAAAGGCGACGTCATCTTTGACGGTCGTGCCGATGATCTGATTGTCGGGATTTTGGAACACCATGGCGCATTCGCGGCGGATCTCATAGATATTGCGATCGTCGTCGGTACGCTTCCCGTTCATGGTCACAAGGCCCTCGTCGGGCAAAAGCAGACCGTTCATGAGGCGGGCAATCGTCGACTTCCCTGAGCCGTTTCGGCCGATCAGGGCGACATGCGTCCCGCGCTCAATGGTAAAAGAGACGTCCGAGACGGCACGCACCGGATACTGGCCTTCCATCGCGCCATAGGTAAATGAAACGTTTTGAAAATCAATCATGCTTGGGTATCCTTTACGCCCCAACCATTCTACCAAAATAAAAGGACTTCCCTTTGAAGTCACATCAAGGGAAGTCCGTCATGATTATTTGTCAATCAAAAGTTTTAGTCGACCAGTTCCAAAATCGCCATCGGCGCTGCGTCACCGCGGCGCGGACCGATCTTGACGATGCGCGTGTATCCGCCTGAACGTGTGGTGTAACGGGGAGCGACAGAATTGAACAGGTGATTCACGGTATTCACACGATTTCCCTCATGATCCTTGGTCTCCACCATCATGGTCATGATCTTACGACGTGCGGCCAGCCTTGAAGGCATATCGACCTGCACCGTTTTGGTCTTCATTTCACGCTCGACCACATCGTAGGCGCGGTCATTTTTTGAGGTCGCTGAGCGGAGCACTTTGCGCCCCTTATCATCTAATTTCGCAGCCGATACCTGTACGGTTTTCGTGGTGAAATTGTTTTGCTCTTTGACCGCTAAGGCAATCGCTTTTTCCGCGATGCGAGCCGCTTCTTTGGCGCGCGTTTCGGTGGTGGTGACCTTGCCCTCCACGATCAGGGTGGTCACAAGGTTTCTCAGTATTGATTTTCTCGCCGCTGTCTCGCGTCCGAGTCTTCTATATCCGGGCATGGTTTAAAACTCTCCTCCTGCAAAAATGTTTATGAATGATCGGGATCAGCCAATTGCAGGCCGTGTGTTCCCAGCTTTTCAATCAGCTCGTCAAGCGATGTGGCACCCAGGTTTCTGACCTTCATCAGATCATCACGCGAATGGGCGATCAAATCGGCGACTGTATGGATATCGGCGCGCTTCAAGGAGTTAAAAATCCGTGTTGAAAACTTCAAGTCCTCTATAGGCGCATCGTAAATGCTCTTCTCTTCCTCTTCTATCAGCAAGGGCTCTTGCCCTGCGACTTCCTGGTCGTGCGTCATGGAAAGGAACAGATTCAGGTGATCGATCAGGATTTCAGCCGCCCCCACAAGTGCTTCTTCGGCTGTAATCGTGCCGTCTGTCCAGATTTCAAGTGTCAGCTTGTCAAAGTCCGTGATCTGTCCGACACGCGTATCTTCGACCTTGTAGTTGACCTTTTTCACCGGCGTAAAAATGGAATCCATCGGGATGACACCGATCGGCGCGTTTGCTTCTTTATTCTGGTCCGCGCTCTTATAGCCGATGCCCGCGTTAAAGGTGAGACCCATGAAAAGCGGACCGTCGCCGTTCATATGCGCGATGACATGATCAGGATTCACAATTTCGAGTTCATCACTCTGATTAAACTCACCGGCGGTCACCGGACCTTTGTAGCCGGCTTCCTTATTGATAAACACCGTTTTGGGGCCCGACACATGAAGGCGTGCACGAATATCCTTAATATTCAAAAGGATTTCGGTGACATCTTCCACCACACCGGGCACGGTCGAATATTCTTGAAAAATGCCTTCAATTCGGACGGACGTGGCCGCGCATCCCGGAAGTGAGGACAACAATACGCGACGCAAAGCGTTGCCCAATGTTGTACCGTATCCGCGCTCGAGCGGCTCCGCGACAAATAGACCGTATGTCTCGTCTTCCGACTGCTTTTTATATTCAATATTCGTGTCTGTCGCGTTCTTAAATTCGATCATAGCAACCTCCTAGTCGGGTGCGTTGTCGCGTCACAGCTCTTACTTCGAGTAGAGCTCGACGATGAGCGTCTCTTCCACGTCGATATCAATTTCGTCACGCTCAGGGACACGAAGGACGGTCCCTTTCAGGTGATCCGCGTCAAAGGATAACCAAGCGGGTACGAGGGTGTTCGGCAACTCGTCGAATACTTTCACGTGGCGTGAATTTTCACGCACGGAAATTTCATCACCGGGCGACACATTCATCGAGGGAATGCTTGCGCGTTGACCGTTGATATTGAAATGGCCGTGATTGACGAGCTGTCTTGCCTGCGCCCTTGTGGCGGTAAAGCCAAGGCGGTAGACGACGTTATCAAGGCGGAGCTCAAGCAGCTTCAAAAGGTTTTCACCGCTCTTGCCCGGCATTTTGCTTGCGCGATCGTAGGTGTTGCGGAATTGCTTTTCCAACACACCGTAGACAAACTTCACCGACTGCTTGGCGCGGAGCTGACGTCCGTACTCGCCTTCTTTGCGGCGTGATTGTCTGGGATTGCGTTTCGATTTTTTATTGATACCCAGCATCTGAGGCGCGACTTCCAATGAGCGGCTGCGTTTCAGGATGGGCGATCTGTCTTTAGCCATAGTATGCGATCTCCTCTTTAGACTCTTCTGCGTTTCGGCGGACGGCAACCGTTATGCGGGATCGGCGTCACATCTTTGATCGTGGTGATCTCCAGGCCGCCGGTCGACAAGGCCCGGATCGCAGATTCACGTCCGGAACCCGGTCCGCGCACATACACGTCCACGGTTTTCATTCCGTGCTCAACCGCTTTTCTCGCGGCCTGTTCGGCAGCAAGCTGCGCCGCGAAAGGAGTCCCCTTACGCGAGCCCTTCATGCCCTGCGCTCCCGCGCTTGACCAGGAGATGACATTGCCCACAGGATCCGTAATCGTCACAATCGTATTGTTGAAGGACGAATGGATATGGGCTGCTCCCCGCTCGATATTCTTACGGTCCCGCCTTCTCGTGCGGGCTGCCGGACGTCCACTTTTTTGACTTGCCATGGTTCGTCCTCCTTATCTCTTTTTCTTAGCCATGGTGCGCTTGGGGCCTTTGCGCGTACGCGCGTTGGTCCTGGTTCTTTGGCCGCGCACGGGAAGACCCGTACGATGACGGCGACCGCGATAACATCCGATCTCCGCAAGCCTCTTGATATTCATGGCTGTTTCACGGCGCAGGTCACCCTCAACCGTGTAATGGTCTTCAATCGCTTCACGGATGCGGGTAATCTCTTCGTCCGTCAGATCGCGTACTCGCGTATCGGGATTGACCTCCGCCGTCTGAAGGATCTCATTTGATCGCGTGCGGCCGATACCAAATATGGCAGTCAGTCCGATTTCAACGCGTTTGTCATTGGGCAAATCCACCCCGGCAATACGTGCCATGCGCTACCTCCAATTATGTTCGCATTTTGTAATCATGTTGTTTTTTATCTCTACAGAGCAAATAGCTCTAACCCTGTCTCTGCTTGTGCTTCGGATCGCTGCAGATCACCATGACGCGCCCGCGGCGCTTAATCACGCGGCACTTCTCACAGATGGGCTTGACCGATGGTCTTACTTTCATGGTTCTTCTCCTTTATACTGCTGTACTCTAACGCACAGCTAATAATTCTAACCTGTACCGCTCTGAAAATCAAGAAGCGTTACTTCGATCTCCAGGTGATGCGGCCTCGCGTCAAATCGTACGGCGAAAGCTCGACGGTGACGTTGTCTCCGTTCAAGATCTTGATGTAGTTTTGACGCAATTTGCCGGAGATGTGCGCGATCACTTCAAAGCCATTTTCCAGTCTAACCCGGAACACGGCGTTTGGCATCGTGTCGACCACAACTCCTTTGACCTCAATTGCTTCTTCTTTCGGCATCTTTCCCTCCGATCGCCTTACACGTCACTTGGTCTTAATTTCTCTATCCTGTGTCCATTGCGCGATCAGTTTACGTATCGACAGATTGCACTCACTCTCACACAATTCTCCGCCTAACAACTCTTCTAGTTCCATTTCATCGATCGCCTGTCCGAAGGGGCGGACATGCTTCGTGTTTTTCAGCTTCGCATCGACATAGCCCCGGGTTCTTCCGTCTGCCAAAAGCAAACGCGTTTCGCCCTTACAGGCAAGTACCAGGTACAATCTGCCGCGGTCATGCCCTTTTTTTGACTGAACAATCATGCCGGGACGAAATCGTTCAGGCAGTGCAATTGATATGTCACTACCCGAATCCATTACACCAGCCACTTTCGCTTTCGCGCTTGCCAGTCACCCTCATGCATGGTCAAGATAACCGGACCCTCTTTTGTGATGGCAAACGTATTCTCATAATGCGCGGACTGTAAACCATCTTCTGTGACAAAGGTCCAGTCGTTGTCCTCGAGCATCACTTCACGCGAACCGAGGGTTATCATCGGCTCCACCGCAAGCGTCATGCCTTCCATCAGGCGTATGCCGCGTCCCTTTTGGCCAAAATTCGGCACATTCGGTGATTCGTGAAGCAAGGTTCCGATGCCGTGCCCTGTGAGGTCACGAATCACCCCGAAACCACGCGATTCACAGTATTCCTGGATCGCTGCTGAAATATCACCTATCCTGTTTCCCACAACCGCCTGCTCAAAGCCGTGCCAAAATGACGCTTCGGTCACTTCAACCAGTTCTCTCACGCGTGCGGGCACTTCCCCTACGATGAAGGTTCTGGCAGCGTCGCCGTGATACCCGTCAAGGTACGCGCCGACATCCACCGACACCAGCATACCCTCTTCAAGCACACGTTCGCGGCTTGGAAACCCGTGGACGACTTCATCGTCGACCGAGATGCATGTCGCATTCGGAAAGGGCGTCGGCCCTTGTCCGTCATAACCTAAGAAAGAAGGCGTCGCATGGGCGTCAAGGATGACCTGATGTGCAACCCGGTCAATCTCCCAGGTCGTGACACCCGCTTTCATAAGCGGCTCTATCGCTTCGAAGACATCGGCAATCACGGCGCCCGGACGCCGCATGATGTCAATCGCTTCTTTCGATTTGAGCCTGATCATCTAAACTATCCTAACCGTTGTCTTGCCCAAGGCCCAAAAGACCCAGCAATTCATTTTTAGTCGCCTCGCCAGGCGGCGCCGTATTTGAAAACTCAATAAGCTTGCCGCGCTCGCGATAATATGAAACAAGAGGTTCAGTCTCATCGTGATAAGCTTTAAACCGCTTTTTCAATGTTTCTTCCGTATCGTCACTTCTTTTGATCACGGGTCCCTGACAGTCATCGCAAACACCTTCCACCATCGGCACCATCGAAGTCGTGTTATAGGGTTTACCGCATTTTGTGCAAACCCTCCGCGACAAGATACGCTCGATGAGGACGGCTTCGTCGACGACCAGGTCAATAACCGCGTCAATTGACAAATGTCGCTCGTCCAAGAATCGTTCCAAAGCTTCGGCTTGGAAAATCGTGCGGGGGAAGCCGTCTAGGATGAACCCGTCTTTGCCCGCTCCCTCACAGATCGTTTTCTCCACCAAAGCGATGGTTACTTCGTCCGGGACCAACAAGCCATTTTCCAGATAGTGACGGACTTTTTCCCCAAGCTCACTTTCAACTTTGAGCTCATGGCGAAAAAGATCACCTGAGGAAATGTGCGGCAAAGACAATGTGTCTGAAAGAACCTTCGACCACGTCCCCTTGCCGCTTCCCGGCGCGCCTAACATGATAATGCGCTTCACCATCGTATTAATCCAAGAACCCTTTGTAGTGCCGCATGAGCATCTGAGCTTCTAATTGCGTCACAATATCCATGGCCACGCCGACGAGGATGAGTACGGCCGTTCCGCCGAACCAGATTCCGTGCGCACCCGTGACGGCGCCTAACAGCGCCGGCATCAGGACGAGGACTACAAGGAACACCGCCTCAAACCAGTTGAGACGACGTGCTGTCTTGCCTACAAATTCTGCCGTCGGGCGGCCCGGCCGGATGCCCAGGATGTAACCGCCGTTCTTTTGCAAGTTGTTGGCGATGTCGACGGGGTTATAGCTGATCATCGAGTAGAAGAATGTAAACGCGATGATCAAAACAGAGTAAACCACGTAGTACAAGGGATTCGTATTGAAGTTCATCAGCCAGGTCGCAAACTTACCCGTACTGCCCGTGAACGAAGCAATCGTCGACGGAACCATGAGCATGGACATGGCAAAAATGACAGGCAACACGCCTGATTGGTTTACCTTGATCGGCAGGTAGGTGCTCTGTCCGCCATAAACCTTGCGGCCCACCACACGCTTCGTGTACTGGACCGGAATACGGCGTTCAGCGGTCTGAATATAGACGACCAGCGCGATAATTCCGACGAACACGGCGACTGTCAAGATGACAAGTCCGAGCGCGAGGAAAACATTGCGCGTCACCGTCAGCGTCTGGAAATAGACAAACAACTGACGGGCGTAGTCGGGCAGGCGGCTCGCGATACCAATGAAGATAATGAGCGAAATACCGTTTCCGACGCCTTTTGTATCAATCTGCTCACCCAGCCACATGATGAATGAGGCACCGGCGGCAAAGCTGAGGATGACGACGACAAGGCTCAGCCACTCGGGAATGCCCGGAGTGGTGGCACCGCGTGTCAGCAGCGCGTATGAGGTCGCCATCACAAGTGAAAGCGCCAGCGTGACCATGCGCGTGATTTTTTGAATCTTCTTTTGGCCCTCTTCCCCCTCTTTTTGCAAACGCTCTAAGGCGGGGATGGCGAAGGTCAAAAGCTGCATGATGATCGACGCGTTGATGTACGGTGATATACCAAGCGCCAGCACGGACACCGATTTAAAGGCGCCGCCCGAGATGATGTCGAGGAATTGACCCAGTTGGCCAAAACGCTCAATCAGCGCCGCAAAGGCAACACTGTCAATCATCGGAGTCGGGATCGCCGTCCCGAATCGGAAGATCAATACCGCAAACAGCGTAAACATAATCTTCTTCTTCAGGTCGGGAATTCTCCACGCGTTTGCCAGGGTTTGAAACATACTACCCATGTCAGATTACCTCACATGTTCCCCCGGCCGCTTCAATTTTTTCTTTGGCCGTGGAGGTGAAAGCCGCAGCCTTCACATCGAGCTTCTTTGTGAGCTCTCCGTCTCCCAGTATTTTCAGTCCGTCGTTCACTTTCGGCAAGGAAATGACGCCACGTTCCGCCAACAATTCCGCGGTGACCGTTTCGCCCTCTTCCATCTTGGAAAGTTGGCCGACATTCACTGTAATATAGTGTTTCGCAAAACGCTTGTTGTTAAAACCCCTCTTGGGGAGTCTGCGATAAAGAGGCATCTGGCCGCCCTCAAACTGCGGACGAACACCGCCGCCTGAGCGCGCTTTTTGTCCCTTATGGCCGCGGCCCGATGTTTTGCCGCTGCCTGAACCGTGGCCGCGACCCACACGCGAAGCTTTGCGCGTGGCACCGTCCACCGGCTTTAAATCATTCAACTTCATTATCGTCTCCTCCTTCGTAGGGTTCAGCGACAACAAGGTGACGGACTTTGCGGACCATGCCGCGAATCGCGTCGTTATCTTTCTGAATCACGGATTGACCGATTTTTCTCAAACCGAGCGCGTGCACCGTCGCCACCTGATCTTTTCGGCAGTTGTTGACACTGCGCAACAAGGTTATCTTTAAGCGATCCATGTCAACCTCCTTACAAGATTTCACTCGGGTGCTTGCCGCGGATCTCGGCGACCTGCTCAAGCGTGCGGAGCGATTTCAACCCTTCGATCGTCGCGTTGACGATGTTGTTCGGGTTCGCGCTGCCCAGTGACTTGGTGCGGATATCTTTGATGCCCGCCAACTCACAGACGGCACGCACCGCACCACCGGCGATAACACCCGTACCGGCGGCAGCCGGTTTCAACATGACACGCGCCGCGCCGAAGCGTCCCACCACTTCGTACGGAATCGTATCTTTATAGGTCGGAACCTTAAACATATTCTTTTTCGCGTCTTCAATGCCTTTGCGGATCGCCTCGGGAATTTCACTCGACTTACCGAGTCCCTTCCCGACACGCCCCTCGCCGTCACCGACGACGACTAAGGCTGTGAAGCGGAAATTACGACCGCCTTTAACGGTCTTGGCAACGCGGCCGATATGGATGACGCGCTCTTGGAATTCATTGTCACGGTCATCTCTTCTGTCGCGGTCTCGTTCTCTTCTCATATTGCCACTCCTCAAAATTCAAGTCCGGCTTCACGAGCCGCTTCCGCAAGTGCCTTCACGCGTCCATGATAAAGGAATCCGCCGCGGTCAAAGACCACCTCTTTGATCCCTTTTTCAATCGCACGCTCTGCTGCGAGCTTGCCGACTGCCTTTGCCGCTTCGACGTTCCCGCCGTTCGGATGCGCGCCCTTTACCTCGGCGTCAAGCGACGAGGCCGCGATCAGCGTCTGATGGGTCTTATCATCGATGACCTGCGCGTAAATATGGGAAGCGCTTCTGAAAACAGAAAGGCGCGGGCGTTCGGCTGTGCCGCTGATATGCTTTCTCACGCGCCGATGGCGGCGGAGACGAACTTGATTGCGTGGTTCTTTTTTAATCATTTAATGCACGCTCCTTACTTCGCACCGGCTTTACCGGCTTTGAGTCGGATCACTTCACCCGCGTAACGAACACCCTTGCCCTTATAGGGGTCAGGCAGACGCGAGCCTCTGATCTTGGCGGCCATCTCGCCGACAAGTTGCTTGTCTGCGCCCTTCACGGCAATGCGTGTCGGGGAGGCCAGCTCAAAAGTGATGCCTTCCGGCTCTTCAAAAATTACCTGGTGAGAATAACCGAGATCCATGATCAGTTGGTTACCCTGCTTTTGGGCTCTGTATCCCACACCCTGGATTTCCAGATTCTTTGTAAAGCCTTCGTTCAGTCCGATGACCATATTGTTCACAAGCGAGCGCATCAGTCCGTGAAGCGCACGCGTCTCGCGTGCTTCATTTTCACGCTCAACATGGATCACTCCGTCGTCGACCTTAATCGCGATGCCGGGCAGCATTTTCTGCGACAGCGATTGATCACCACGACGCACTGTGATCGCGTCACCCGTGATATCGACGTCGATACCCTGGGGAATTGTGATCGGCTTTTTGCCAATTCTTGACATAATCGTCCTCCTGCTCTTAAGATTGCGGGTCTACGAAACCCATTTCAGAGTCTTCGCTCCGATCACCAGACATAGGCCAGCACTTCGCCGCCAAGCTTGGTGCGACGCGCAAACTTGTCCGTCATCACGCCTTTAGAGGTCGAGATGATCGCGATTCCGAGACCGTTTTGGACGCGCGGCAGATTGTCAATATCCGCGTAGACGCGCAAACCCGGTTTCGAGATGCGTCTGATACCCGTAATCACGGGCTTGGAGCCATAGTACTTCAGTGTGACTGTCAGGATTCCCTGTTTTCCGTCTTCACGGTGGGAAACCTTCTCAATGTAACCTTCATCGACGAGAATATCCGCGATGGCGCGCTTCATGTTAGAAGCGGGGATCTCACACGTCATTTTGCCGGCTCTCCCGGCGTTGCGGATGCGTGTCAACATGTCCGCGATTGGATCCGTCACATGCATGATATCTCCTCCTTACCAACTGGCCTTGCGTACGCCAGGGATCTGTCCTTTATAAGCGAGTTCACGAAAGCAAAGACGGCAGACACCGAATTTTCTGATATAGGCGTGTGGACGCCCGCACAGCTGGCAGCGGTTCTTCTGGCGCGTCGAATACTTCGGTACGCGTTGTGATTTTATGATCTGTGATTTTTTCGCCATGGTGTACTCCTCTACCTGCTAAAAGGCATGCCAAGCTCAGTGAGCAAAGCTTTTGCCTCTTCATCAGTTTTAGCCGTCGTGACGATCGCGATGTCGAGGCCGTTGATCTTATCGATGCTGTCGTAATCGACTTCCGGGAAGATCAATTGCTCACGCGCGCCGAGGGAAAAGTTACCGTGCCCGTCAAACGAGTTCGGATTAACACCGCGAAAGTCGCGCACACGCGGCAACGCGATGCTGATCAGTTTATCCAAAAACTGATACATGCGATCGCCGCGGATGGTGACCTTCACACCGTTGGGCATGCCTTCTCTCAGCTTAAAGTTCGCAACCGATTTTTTCGCGTTGACAACCACCGGCTTCTGACCGGCAATGGTCGTCAGGTCGCGGACGGCCGACTCAACCGCTTTCGGGTTTTCGCGCACATTGCCGATTCCCACGTTCAGAACGATTTTCTCGAGCCGGGGAACCTGCATGATGGAGGAATACGAGAATTCCTTCATCAAGGTGTCACGCACTTCATTTTTATATTTATCTCTCAAGCGATTCATGCGTTACTCCTTTTTACCCTTGTTGATGACAGAGATGGTCGCGTCGCAAGATTTGCAAAAGCGGACTTTATCACCGTTATCAAGATATTTTTTCCCCGTTTTCGAGGGTGCTTTACATTTCGGGCATACGAGCATCACGTTTGAGGCGTCGATCGGCATTTCCTGACGGATAATTCCGCCCTGTTGCTGCTGCGAACGCGGCTTCACGTGGCGCGTCGCGATATTGACGCCTTCCACAATGACGCGGCCTTTTGCAGGATAAGCGGCAATAATTTTGCCTGTTTTTCCCGCGTCTTTTCCCGTCAGCACATAGACCTGATCGTCTACCTTGACATGTAATTTATTTCGGGCCATCTTCTCCTCCTTTGCCATTACAGGACCTCCGGTGCAAGCGAGAGAATCTTCATGTAGTTCTTCTCACGCAGCTCACGAGCGATGGGACCGAAGATGCGCGTCCCCTGAGGGTTGCCGTCTTCTTTTAAAATGACCGCCGCATTTTCGTCAAAACGGATCATTGAACCGTCTTTGCGTTGGATGGGGGCTTTCGTGCGGACGACCACCGCCCGGACAACTTCGCCCTTCTTCACCGTACCGCCCGGCGTAGCCTCTTTGACAGAGCAAACGATCACGTCGCCTACATGCGCGTAGCGGCGGCCTGTGCCACCTAATACACGGATGCACATCAGTCTTTTGGCGCCGGTATTGTCGGCGGATTTGAGCCTCGATTGTACTTGAATCATTGACTTTTCCTCCTACCCTGTTGGGCTACCTAGCCTTCTCGATGATTTCAACGAGACGCCAGCGCTTGTCGCGGCTCAAGGGTCTTGTTTCCATCACGCGGACACGGTCGCCGACGCCGCACTCGTTGTTCTCATCGTGTGCCTTCATCTTCACCGTGTGCTTGATGTATTTTTTGTAAAGCGGATGGCGGATGTGCTCGGTGACGGCGACGACAATTGTCTTGTCCATCTTGTCACTTGTCACGGTGCCAACGCGCTGCTTTCTCTTATTGCGTTCCATCGTCATTTTTTAAATTCCCCCTATCTTGCGACAAGCTGCCCCAGCTCCTGCTGGCGCATGACGGTCTTGACGCGCGCGATGTCGCGTTTGACCCGTTTCAATTCCATCGGGTTCGCAAGCTGGTTTGTCGCGTGCTGGAAGCGAAGCTTAAACAACTCTTCTTTCAGTTCACGCAGCTCGGCCGCAAGCTCGGTCTGGTTTTTTTCACGTAATTCTTTCGCCTTCATCATCAGACCTCCTATTACTCAGCATCCGCTTCAGCTTCAGCTTCGCCGGATGCTTCATCCGCGCCCTCTGCCGCTTCAGCTTCTGCCGCCTGCTCCGCCAGCTCATCGTCGGTGAGGAGTTCATCCGGTATATCGAGTACTTGCACTTCAGCAAATTTCGCGATTTCCTCTTCGGTAAACTTACGTTCACTTTCAACAAAACGGACCTTGCAGGGTAATTTATGCGACGCCAGGCGGAGCGCCTCGCGCGCTTGTTTTTCGGTGACACCGGCCACTTCGAAAAGAACGCGTCCGGGTTTCACAACGGCAACCCAATATTCGGGGGAGCCTTTACCTTTACCCATACGGGTTTCAGCCGGCTTCTTTGACACGGGTTTGTCGGGGAATACTTTGATCCACACCGTCCCGCCACGACGGAAATATCGGTTAATGGCAATACGGGATGCTTCGATCTGATTCGCGGTGATCCAGCAAGGCTCCAAGGCCTGCAGTCCATACTGACCATAGGTGACTTTGTTGCCCCTTAAAGCCTTTCCCTTCATGCGCCCGCGATGCTGCTTTCTGCGTTTGACACGTCTAGGCATTAACATCGGAGTTCGCCTCCTTTTCTTCCACGGCGACGTTCTTCAATACGCGAACCTCGCCCTTATAAATCCAAACCTTCACACCGAGCTGACCGTAGGAGGTCTTTGCTTCGGCAAATCCGTAATCAATATCGGCATGCAGTGTATGCAGAGGTATCGACCCTTCGCGATACTGCTCAAAACGCGCGATCTCAGCGCCACCCAAGCGGCCTGACACCATTGTTTTGATCCCGCGCGCGCCATTTTTCATGGCACGGTTAATCGCCTGTTTCATCGCACGGCGGAAAGACACACGTTCTTCCAGCTGGCGCGCGATGCTCTCGGCTACGAGCTGCGCTTCGACATCGACATTGCGCACTTCTTTCACATTGATATAGAAGTTGCGTCCGAATTTCTTCGAAAGTCTCTTTTTCAAATTCTCAATTTCAGACCCGCCGCGACCGATGATGATACCCGGCTTGCCGGTTGTGATCGTAATCGTCGTATTGTCGTCACCCAGGCGTTCGATTTCAATCCTGGAGACCCCGGCGCGTTCTGTCTGTTCTTTGACATAATCGCGGATCTTTTTGTCTTCAACGAGGTAGCGCGCAAAATTCTTTTTGTCAGCATACCAGCGTGAATCCCAATCCTTAATAACGCCTACACGCAGTCCGTGCGGATTAACTTTCTGACCCATCTTAGACCTCCTCTACCCTTTCCTTAAGAACGACATCGACGTGGCATGTGCGCTTGCGGATCAGGTTTGCCTGTCCTCGGGCACGCGGACGGATGCGCTTTAGGGTCGGTCCCTGCATGGCATAAAGTTCAGCCACATAGAGCGTTTCGGGGCTCATGCCGTTGTTGTTCACGGCATTCGCTTCGGCCGACTTAAGCAACTTGGTCAACGGCTGGGCGGCACCGTGCGGGGTGTACTGCAAAATTGCGTACGCCTCCTCGAGTGGTTTGCCGACCACATTACGGATCAGCGCGTTGACTTTAAAGGCATTCATGCGAAGGTGGCGGAGCGACGCGCGACCTTCGTCACGCCCGATCCCGAGCACCTTTCGTTCCTTCTTCGTCAGCACGCGTGTCTTCGCGTTTCGCGGAGTTTGTTTCTTATGCGCCGCAATCAGTTCTTCACGGCGTTCGAGCAACTCTTGTCTGCTCAAAATTCTCTTAGCCACAGTGTTTCCTCCTCGCCGTCTCTTAGCGCATCCTCGCGCGTTTATCAGAGCCGGCATGGCCTCTGAATGTTCGGGTCGGCGCGAATTCGCCGAGTTTATGACCCACCATCTCTTCTGTGATGTAAACGGGTACGTGTTTTCTTCCATCATGAACGGCGATTGTGTGGCCCACCATTTCAGGGAAAATGGTGGAGGCGCGTGACCATGTCTTGAGGACACGGTGTTCATTCTTTTCATTTTGTGCGATGACGCGAGCGAGAAGCCTTTCATCAACGTAGTAACCTTTTTTGGCAGAACGACTCATGCTGTCTCCTCCATTTCTAGCTCTTGGTGCGACGTCTGATGATCAGACGATCGGTCGATTTGCCGCGTTTACGCGTGCGATATCCCAGTGTCGGTTTGCCCCAGGGCGTCACCGGACTCGGCTTACCGATCGGCGCTTTACCCTCACCACCGCCATGCGGGTGATCGACGGGGTTCATCGCGGAACCGCGCACGTGAGGACGGCGTCCCATATGACGGTTGCGGCCGGCTTTACCGATATTGACAATATCGTTTTCAATATTGCTGACGACACCGATGACGGCGCGGCAGTTTTGCAGGACCATACGCACTTCGCCTGAGGGCATACGCAAGGTTGCGTAGCGCCCCTCTTTTGCCAAAAGCTGAGCGGAGGTTCCGGCGGCGCGGATTAATTGTCCGCCGTGACCGGAATTCAGCTCAACGTTATGCACCTGGGTGCCGACAGGGATCGAAGACAAGGGAAGGCAGTTACCCGCCACGATGTCCACATGATCGCCCGCGATGACCGTGTCGCCTGTTTTCAAGCCGTGCGGCGCCAAGATGTAACTCTTTTCGCCGTCCGCGTACATGATCAGCGCGATAAAGGCTGTGCGGTTGGGGTCATATTCGATGGCGAGCACTTCAGCCGGAATATCCGTCTTATTGCGCTTCCAGTCGATGATACGGTACTTTTGACGGTTGCCGCCACCTCTGTGGCGCACCGTGATACGGCCGTAATGGTTGCGGCCGCTATGCTTCTTCTTCGTTGCGAGCAGGCTTTTCTCGGGGGCCTTATCCGTCAGATTGGATCGATCGGCTCCGGTCATCTGCCTCCTGGCGGGAGAAGTCGGGCGATAGCTCTTAATAGCCATAATAATCTCCTTCTTTCACGCGACCGGTTTACTGGCCGAATCCGAATTCCGCGATTTCCGTTTTGTAACGTTTGGCGCTTGTGCCCGTTTTGCCGCCCGGGAGCGCGTACTCGCCGACTTCGGGATCAAGATCGATCGTCACGACCGCCTTTTTCCACGAAGATGTGCGTCCGCTCGTCTTGCCCATACGGCGCTTTTTCCCAATCAGGTGCATCGTATTGACTTTTTTGACCTTGACGCCAAAAAGCAGTTCACAAGCTTTGCCAATTTCCGTCTTCGTCGCATGCTTGGCCACGACAAAGGTATATTTCCCGAGCATTGTATCTTCCATACTCTGCTCTGTAATAATCGGTTTCAGGATGATATCATGCGGATCTTTCATGACGCGTAGACCTCCTCCAAAGTTTCAATCGCTTCACGTGTCGCGATCATGCGGTCATACTTCATAAGATCAAGCACTGACAACGCGTTCACGGGAGCTGTCTTCACATCCGGCAGATTGCGGGCCGATCTGACCACGCTTTCATTTTTACCGGCAGTGACAATGAGCGCACTGGTGTCGGCACCGATATTCTTCAGCACGTCGGCCATGACACGTGTCTTACCGTTCTCAATCGTCAGCTCGTCGAGCACGACCAGTTTTTCATTTCCCGCCTTAGACGACAGCATGGACAATAACGCCAAGCGTCGCAGCTTCCTCGGCAGGCGCACGCGGTAAGAACGCGGAGCAGGTCCGAAGACCACGCCGCCGCCCACATGGTTCGGCGAGCGGGTTGAGCCCTGACGGGCACGTCCCGTTCCTTTTTGGCGGAAAGGCTTCCTGCCGCCGCCACGCACTTCACTTCTGCCCTTCGCCTTATGCGTCCCCTGACGCTTGTTGGCCTGTTGGGCAATCATTACGCGGTAGACCGCGTCTTCGTTGGGTTCAATCGCGAAGATCTCGTCTGAAAGATCCATGGATCCGACGACATCACCGCTCATGTTATATACATCGAGTTGCATAAGTCCCCTCCTACGCCTTTGCCTTGACGGTTGTCTTGATTTCAACAAGACCGCCTTTCGGTCCGGGAACCGCGCCTTTGACAACGAGGAAATGACGCTCACCATCGACCTGAACGACGTCCAGATTCTGTACGGTGACGCGCTTATATCCCAATTGTCCCGGCAATTTTTTACCCTTAAATACCCTTCCGGGTGTCGCGGCCGAGCTCATCGGACCCGCTTTTCTGTGGTATTTGGAGCCGTGCGAAGAAGGACCGCGGCGCATGCCGTGACGGCGGATACCGCCCTGGTATCCCTTACCCTTCGAGGTGCCGGTAACGTCCACCGCATCACCGACTTCAAACATCTCGCTGACCGCGATTGTCTGACCGGTTTCAAACGCGTCGGTCGTGTGGAATTCACGAATCACGCGCATGGGGTTGACGCCTATTTTTTCGAACTGCCCTTTGTGCGGACGGTTGCCCTTTTTTGTTTCTTCATAACCGACACGAACTGCCTGGTAGCCTTCCTTTTCAACGGTCTTGTTTTGAATGACCGTGAGAGGGCCGCAGGCGATGACGGTCACGGGGATTGCGAGCCCGTTTTCGTCGAAGATCTGTGTCATCCCGGCTTTACGGCCGAGCATGAATTTCGCCATGTCATAACCTCCTGAGTTATTGGTTTACTTTCGCAAACATTGACCCGTTTTTGATGGGTTACAGTTTGATCTCAATGTTGACGCCAGCCGGCATTTCAAGACGCATAAGCGCCTCAACCGTTTTGGCCGTCGGTGCCAGAATATCGATCAAACGCTTGTGTGTCCTGATCTCAAACTGCTCACGCGCATCCTTATGCTTATGAGGCGAACGCAAGATCGTGATGATCTCCTTCTCCGTCGGGAGCGGGATCGGACCTGAGACACTGGCGCCTGTTCGTTCCGCTGTGCTGACGATGCGTCTGGCACTGTCATCTAATACGCGGGAGTCAAACGCTTTCAATCGTATTCTGATTTTTTGGTTTACAGCCATTCCTTTTATTCCTCCTGCTGTCTGCTTTCATAATCACTATGGTCTCGGGCGTGTCAATCTTTACCAATTGAATTCCCAGTCATCTGTCTTCGTTTACAAACGCTGGGATCCCACTGCCAAGGGATTTTGCGCCCGGTATCATGTCCGGACTTCTCGGATGAAGTTCCCTTCCTGTTTGCAGTGAACCTGGAAGCAATCTCCATCGTCATCGCTATATTTCGCGCACACGAGGGTGCGCAAAAAGGCGCGACTAGGAGTATACAACACGGAACTTAAGATTGCAAGCTTCGTTACTTGACCTTCGTTTTCAAAAGATCCAATGCTTTTTGAAGCTGTGTATCTTCTTCTAAAGTCCGCTGATTCGGCGCTTTCACTTCCACTTCAGGCGCCAACAGAATGTCGTAGTCGGGGACGAGACCCACCTCCTCAACCGACTCACCGTTGGGGAGGAAATATTCAAATCCCGTGATCTGGATCGCCGAGCGGTCAGACAGCTGCCAGGTCATGGTCCCGACGCCCTTGCCGTACGACTGTTCACCGACAATCACGGCGCCGGCCAGATCGCGCATCGCGCCTGAGAAAAGTTCGCTCGCGCTGGCCGAGTAGCGGTTCAGCAAGATGACAAAGCGCATATCCTCCGGGACCAATGCCGCAGTCCTCGTTTTCCACTCATCCTTGTAATCTTTACCATCCTCCCGGCCTTCGATGGTCGCAACGGTTGCGGGAGGCAGCAAGACATCGAGCATGTTGACACATTCATGCGCATAGCCACCGCCGTTGTTACGCAGGTCAATGACCAGATGTTGGGCACCCTGATCCATAAGATCCAGTACGGCATTTTCAAAGTTTTCTGCCGCGTGATCTGAAAACTCAGTCATATGGATATAACCGATGCCCGTATCAAGCATCCGGTAGCGCACTGAGACGTTCGTAATGCCGCGCCTGATAATGCGAAGCGTCACTTCACGATCCTCGACAGGTCGGTACAATACGAGCGTAACCGCCGTCCCCTCCTCACCCCGGACAAAGGCGGCCAGTTCGTTCACATCTTCAAAGTTGGACACATCGTGGCCGTCCACCTTGACAAAGATATCGCCGACATAGAGCCCTGCGGATTCCGCGGGACTATCGGGGATAATGTCATTCACGACGAAGACACCGTCGCGGTCACGCATGACAATGGCGCCGATCCCGACATACTCACCACTCATAGAGTCTTCCACCGCATCGTGGTACTCAGGCGTCAGATAGAAGGTATAAGGGCTCCCCATCTCATTGATAAGGCCCTCGGTCATCTTTTGGATCATCTCGGCGTCGCTGAAAGCTTGGTAATAGTTATCCTGCAGCAGGTTGTAGACCGTTGAGAACTTATCGAGTGCTTCCTCAATGCCCTCATCATCGGTGAAGGTGAGCGTCCGCTTATCCTCCCCCGTGTCGATCCCCGAAGGTTTCTCGGCATCTGTCTCACCAGGCTCTGACCCCAAAGAGTTCTCAATACCCTTCCGGACCGCGTCACCATAAAAGATATAACCGGCCGCGGCGGTCAAGACGAAGGTCAAGGACGCCGTGAGCAGGATGGCAAGGAAAACGGGCCAGAACAGCTTTCGCTTCTGAGCGCTCGGGGAGGCAGGAGCCAGTGGCTCGGGCATTTCCTGGCGATGCAGGTAATGATTGCCGCCTTCCGGTTGATTTGGATCATTATTTTGTGTGTACATCGATTCAAACCTCCAACGGTCGAAAAACTCCGGCCGCGATTATTTCAAGGAAAGTTCCGTCGGAACCGCCTCTTATCATACTACAAAGCGAAAGATGGAACGATTTAGCGGCGGCGAAAATAGTTCAAAGGATCTTTTGGCACGCCATTGACCCGTATCTCAAAATGAAGATGGGGTCCCGAAGACCGCCCGGTGTTACCCGTGTACCCCACGACCTGCCCCGCGGTCACGCGCTGACCGATGTAACTGTTAAAGCCGTTCAAATGACCGTAGCGCGTCTGGTAGCCGTTATCGTGATTGATGACAATCATCTTCCCGTAAGCCCAATGATACGCCGTCCCGGGCCAACCGACATAGGTGACAACGCCGTCGGCCATGGCGACGATGCGGGAGCCCACAGGTGCCGCAACATCTGTCCCGTAGTGATAGCGGCCGTATTTGGCCCGCCAGCCAAACACGGATGTAACATTGCTGTGGTCCGGCAAAGGCCAGCGGAACATATGCGTCCCCACCCAGCCGGTGTTGGCAGCACCGGGGGTGCTCGGCGTCGAAGGGGGAGGGGCCGTTAGCGCCTGCTGCTCTCGGGCCAGTTGCGCTTCTTTTTGACGCGTTATTTCCAAAGAGGCGGCAATATCCTTTAATTCTTGCTCGGCGACCGATACCTGCTCTTTAATATCCTCCATAGCCCGGTCGGCCTGCTCCACCAAGGCAATCATCTCGGAGTACTGATCTTCCGCTTCTTCTTTCAACTGGCTGGCCAAGATCGAGGCTTCTTCTAAGTCGTGCAAAGCCTGTTCATCCGCGTCCGTGACCACTTTCATGAAACGGAGTGTTGTAAAAAATCCTTGGAGGCTTTCAGACGACAACAACAACTCAATAAGCGATAAGCGATTCCAGGCGTACATCATGGCGACGCGCTCTTCATATTGGATGAGCTTCGCCTCATAGTCAGCCTGGGCGATATCGGCCGCCTCCTGATTCATCTCCAAGACCATCAAGGCCGCTTCCTTTTGTTGGAGGGCGTCCTCATAGACAGCGCGCTGCTCTTTCGATCTTGATTCAAGGTAGGCGAGTTCGCCCGACAGTTTTGTCTTTTGATCCGCGAGCTGATTGCGCTTGCTCCTCACATCCGCCAGTTCCTTTTGGATGTTCTGTAGCGATTGCGCGGCCATGACCGCGTTCGACGGCAGTAAAAAGGGCAGAACGATAAACATCGCCATAAGCAAGGCGGCGCTTCTCAATGTCATTCGCATACGATGTCTTTTTTTCACCAACGCGGCATCCCCCTGTACCTTATTACACGCGTGCGTATTTTCTGACGGACACAGCGCTCACGAGCACACATAGCAAAATGCCCACGGCCAAGTTCAACAAGAAGAGCGTTTGCGTCACCTCTGAAGCAGGCAGGAGCAAAAATTCAGACACTCCTGTGGCCGTCGGGTCGGGATTTAACCGGACGACAAGACGTCCGTAAATAAAGGACGCCAAAATACTTGCCACAAGAGCTCCGCCCAGGCCGATGATCGCGCCCTCGATGATGAAAGGCGTGCGGATGAATGCGTTCGTGGACCCCACATACTTCATGACATTGATTTCACGGCTCCTTGAGAGCACGGCAATCCTGACCGTATTCGACACCACCACACCGGCGGTAACAGTGAGGATGCAAAAGACAATAATCCCCACTTTTCTCGTCCAATTTCGTACGCTGTCAAGCAGTGACATGAGGTGCGATTCCATCAGGACCTCATTCACCATATGGTACTCTTCAACTTCTTCTTGAAAGGTAGAGGCATAGGATGGATCTTCAAGCCTCAGGTTAAAAGTGTAGGGAATGGAACGTTTGTAATCGAAATCTTCCCAGAGTTCGTCTTTTCCGATCTCTTGTTTAAAGCGATTGAAGTTCTCCTCAGGGGTCGACATTTGCAACTCCTGTACATACGGGTGATTGGACAAAAAATCGATGACGGTTGTAATCTCTTCAGCCGATGAGCCCACCTTCATGGACACTTCAATCGGGGGTTGCTGGGCGGCGACTTCCGAGAGGTGATTCGCATTCATAGAAACCGCCACAAAGGCACTCATCAAGAAAAGCATCAGGGCCAACGTCGTCACGGCGGCCACCGATAAAAGCGGGTGCCGGATGAGCCCGTTGATGCCCGCTTTTGTCGCGTAACGCCACTCGTTAACTTTCATCGTCTTCGCTTTCCTTTAACCGAATCACAGGCACACGTCCCGTGCGCGATAGCGTCTCTTCATCCGTCTGCCGGCTTCGCCTGGCGGAGACATTTTTTCTTAATTCGGTGTAAAAATCGTCACGCTTCACCGTATCACGCATTTTTTGCGCGCGGCGGTCAATGCGATCGCCGTTTTCATCGCGAAACTGACGCAGCGCGTCACGGCCCTCTTCGAGTTCTTCGTGAATGATCCGGGCCTGTTCCTCATGATCCAAAGCGCAGATCTCCCGGGCAAAGCGACCGTTTCTGCGCTCACTTTCTAAAATATAAAGTCCCTCGGCGTCATCGCGCACAAGCACGCCGTCGCAGATCTCAATCACGCGACGGTTCATGCGGTCCACAATGTCGCGGTCGTGGGTGCAGGTGATCACTGTTGTCCCGTTCTCACGGTTAATGCGCTCGAGCAAGGCCATGATCGCCTCGCCGTTCACAGGATCCAGGTCGCCTGTCGGTTCATCGGCGATGATGAGCCTGGGTTTATTGACCAGGGAGCGGGCAATGCATACACGCTGTTGCTCACCACCTGACAGTTGGGTCGGGTAGTGACTCATCTTACGGCGCAGTCCGACAATCGATAAGACAAGCGGGACACGCTGTTTAATTTTTTTGGGGGATTCCCCGATCATTTCCATCGCGAGCGCGACATTTTCACCGACCGTCAAGGTATCGATCAGCCGGAAATCCTGAAAAATCATGCCGATCTTGCGGCGGAGGTAGGGAATGCGCCGGTCTTCGAGCTGCGCCAGATCAAAGCCCTCGACGGACACGCGCCCCGCGGTCGGGTTTTCTTCGCGCGTTAAAAGTCGAAATACCGTTGATTTGCCGGCGCCGCTCTCGCCGATCAGGAAGACAAATTCGCCCTCCCCAATGGAAAATGAGATATCATGCAGCGCAAGCGTACCGTTCGGGTAAGTCTTGCTGACATTCTCAAAGGTAATATAGCCCATTACTGCCTTTTCGCTTTTTGATCTTCCACATAGGCCAGATAGTCGCGCACCATGTCCGCCAGCTTGAACAGGACGGCGTCTTCAAAGTTGCGCAGATCAAGCCCTGTGATTTTCTCCACTTTATCCAATCGGTAAACAAGTGTATTTCGATGGACGAATAACTGTCTGGAGGTTTCACTGCCATTCAGGTTGTTCTCGAAAAACTTGTTGATGGTTCCCATCGTCACCGGGTCTAAAGCCTCATAGGTGCCCGGTTCAAACACTTCGCGCAAAAAGAGTTCGCAAAGCGTGATCGGAAGCTGGTAAATGAGACGGCCCAGGCCCAGTCTTTCGTAACGCATGACCGGCATTTCTTCGCCCTGGAAAATCTCGCCGACAATGAGCGCGATCGATGCTTCCTGATAAGCCTTGGCGGTCTCGGTCAGATTCGACGCCGTCATGCTGACGCCAATCTTGACATCGACCATCGCGCTTTCTTTCAAGATGTTGGCAAGCGCCAGCAAGGATTCATCAAGACCCTCAATGTTCTCATCGGTGGCTTCGATCATGATGACAATATTCTCTTCGTCAACCGGGAGGATATAATCATCCGGGCGACCGCTAAATTGCTGTTCTAATGTTTCCAAAACCGCCTTGAATTCTTCCGGTTTAAAGTGAAGCAACAGCACCACACGCCGCTCGGCGTAGCGGATTTTAAATTCGCGCGCTTTCAAAGGGATATCGCCGGGAAGTTCATTTTCCAAAAGGACGTTCTTTAAGAACATCGCCTTGTGCTCGATCTGCCGTGTTTCGCGTTCCTCACTCTTACATTGCTCTGCCATCATCCAGCGCGACAGAAGTTCCACATAAGCGCGCGCGATGTCATCGGTGCCCTCAACAAAACAAATAGCAAGGTTGCCGTCGTTTTGCTCCGTCACCCTGTATGTCATGTTGCCGGCGGTAGCTAAGGTATCCCCGGAGGCTAACAGCGCTCTTACAGCGGGATCCTGTCCACCGATCAGCTGCTCATCCGAGGCGACCAGTACGATCCCCTGACCGTCTGTGACGCCGATCACCCGGTTCAGGCTTGAGGCCATCTCCATTAGTGCTTGTTGAATCTGATCCATTTTTATTTATCCCCACTTTCAGGCTTATACCGCGACATCCCGGCGCGCTTGTAATTTTTTTTTAGAACAATCCGGAAATTTTCCCGCTCTCATCCACGTCGATCTTCTCCGCGGAAGGCACTTTCGGCAATCCCGGCATGGTCATGACGTCACCCGTCAGGGCGACAATGAATCCGGCTCCTGCCGAAGCTTTTAGGTTACGTACCGTGATGCGGAAATCTTTCGGAACACCGATCATTTTCGGGTCATCCGCAAAAGAATACTGTGTTTTGGCGATGCAGACGGGCAACTTGCCAAAGCCATTGTCCTCTAACACCTTCAACTGTTTCACCGCGGGGCCCACAAAGTCGACACCGTCCGCGCGGTACACACGCTTGGCGATCGCTTCAATTTTCTCGCGGATTGTCGTGTCTTCACCGTAGACAAATCCAAGATCGCCCTGGCTGGGCAGTTCACAAAGGCGAATGACCTCTTCGGCCAGTTCAACACCGCCTTCTCCACCCTTGCCCCACACTTCTGACAGAGCTACATGGACACCTTGTTTTTCACATTCTTCACGGACCAGTTCAAGTTCCGCTTCAGTGTCGTCGGGGAAGCGGTTAATAGCCACCACGACCGGGCGGTTAAAGACATCGATGACATTTCGCACGTGCTGAGTCAGGTTGTCCATTCCGGCCGCCAAGGCTTCAAGGTTCTCTTCTTTCAGGTCTGCTTTTGCCACACCGCCATGCATCTTCAATGCGCGGACAGTCGCGACCAAAACAACCGCGCTCGGATCGAGACCCGTTGCGCGGCACTTAATGTCAATGAATTTCTCAGCGCCGAGATCCGCGCCAAAACCCGCCTCTGTAATGAGGTAGTCTGCGTGCACCAAACCCATGGTGGTCGCAAGCACGCTGTTACAGCCGTGCGCAATGTTCGCGAAAGGTCCGCCGTGCACATAGGCAGGGGTTCCTTCGAGTGTCTGGACCAAGTTCGGTTGCAAGGCATCCTTTAAGAGCGCGGCCATGGCGCCGTTCGCCTTCAGATCACTTGCGAGCACCGGCTCACCGCTGTACGAATAGCCGATGACGATGCGCCCCAAGCGCTCTTTTAGATCGGTAATTGAGGTGGAAAGGCAGAAAACCGCCATCACCTCAGAGGCGACCGTAATCTCAAAGCCGTCCTCACGCGGTGTCCCGTTCACACGCCCGCCAAGACCGTCCACGATAAATCGAAGCTGGCGGTCATTCATGTCAACCGCACGTTTCCAAGTAATCTGACGCGGGTCAATATTGAGCGCATTGCCTTGTTGTATATGGTTATCGATCAAGGCCGCCAAAAGGTTGTTAGCCGCACCGATCGCGTGGAAATCTCCTGTAAAGTGAAGGTTCAAATCCTCCATCGGAACGACCTGTGCGTAGCCGCCTCCGGCCGCGCCCCCCTTGATCCCGAACACGGGACCCATCGAGGGCTCACGGAGCGCCAGGGTACAGCTTTTACCCAAGCGGGTCATGGCATCGGCAAGCCCGATCGTCGTCGTGGTTTTTCCCTCACCTGCCGGCGTCGGCGTAATGGCCGTCACCAGAACCAATTTTCCCTGTTTGTTCTCATTATCACTAAGCGCGTCAAGGGATACTTTCGCCTTGTAGCGCCCATAATATTCAAGATATTTCTCGTCGATTCCGGCCCTTTTCGCGATTTCGCTGATGGGTCGCAACTTTGCCTCCTGCGCGATTTCGATGTCTGACTTAAAACTCATGATGATCCTCCCAATAACACACCTAAGGCGTGTCTATTATCAGCCCGTTCGTTAAGACACAGGCATTTTACCAAGATAAGGGGCGGTTCAAACACCGCCCGAGAAGTTATTCAGTGTCGCAGTCTTCGTACAGCCCGCACGCGAGCCCGTAAAGATCCATCAGCCAAATATTTCGGCCGCTGACACGTATCAGCCCGTCTTTTTCCATGCTGATCAACTCACGCGAAAACGAAGGCCTCGGCATGGCCAACAGCCTTGCCACGACTTCTTTTGAAACAGGTAACATCACCGCGGAGGTCGTCGGCACTTCGATCGCCTCACGCAAAGATTTCCCTTCAAAGACGAGCTGCTCTTCCAATAAGGATAGTAAATAACTTGAGATCTTAAGTCGCAGTGTCTTTTGTGACAGAAGATGAATCCTCTGATCCTGTTCACGGGTGCGGTCGGATAAAAAGGACATGTAGTTCAAAAGCAACTGCGAGCTGTTGGCAATGAGTGCGAGCAAATCTTCTCTTGAAATGAAAATCGTTTTAACAAGTGTCAACGCTTCCAAAGAGTAAGGATACAGTTTATGGGTGGAAAAAATAAGATCTGCTCCGAAGACCGTACCGGGGCCTAACAGATTAAGTGTGGTGAATTCGCCTGTCGGTGTGTACTTCTGACGGGCCACCTGCCCTTCAATGATGACGCCAATTCCCTGGCAGGCCACCCCCTCCATAATGATCAGATGTCCCTTGCCATGCAGGTGGACATGTGTGTCCTTGCAGTATTCCAGATAGAGTTCGTGATCCAGTCCGGCAAACAGCGACGTTGATGCCATTACTTCACAGGTTTTCTTCATAATATAAACCAATCCCCCGACAAGCGATTTGTTACTCCTTACCAGAATAACAAATATCCGGACGCTTGTCCCACCAAGCGCCAGCTTACGATTCAAACGATCGATACCATCACATCATAAATCATAGCACGTCAAAGGAAGCCTGGGCCTCCGCGAATCGTGCTAAGATAAGTTTACAACAAGCTCTGAGTAAAGAGGTATTGAGAGATGGACCAAACATTGCGCGTCTCTGGGACGGGTCGGATGTCCGTGAAACCGGATACCATCCAACTATTTTTAACCCTGAATGACCATTTTAGCAGCTACGAAGAAGCGATCGAAACATCCGCCCTATGGACCGATCAATTGAAACAGGCTTTTTCGAAAAAGAAGTTCAAAAAGACAGAACTTACGACCCTTCATTTTTCAATCGACAGCCACTTTGAAAATGAACGCGATCCCGACGGACAATACCGGCAGAAATTTTCAGGATACCGCTTCAATCACCAGTTATCGATTGAATTCGAGGCCGATCACAAGCGTCTGGGCGACGCGTTGACCGCCATAATAACGAGCGCTGTTCCGGTGGAATTCAATATCCACTACGCGGTGAAAAATGTAAAAGCCATCAAGGAGCAACTGCTCCAAAAGGCGGTGTCTGACGCCGCCGATACGGCTCGCCTGTTGGCTCTATCCGCGAAGGTCAAACTGGGAAAGATGCTTCAGATCCACTACGGCAAAGAAGAACTCATCTTCCGTCAGGAAACCATGCGAAGCGCACGCTTTCAAGGCCAGGACATCCAAGCTTCCCTCTCGCTCGACATTGAACCGGGCGAGTTAAACTTTGAAGAAACCGTCGAAATAATCTGGGAAATTTCATAATAAGGACGAAGAAATGGAGGCCCCTATGACCCACGAAGCACTCAAACACCTGATCGATGTGGCAGCCGGCCGGGAAATCGCCGACCTTGTCATCAAGAATTGTCAAATAGTCGATGTCGGATCGGGTGAGATCCGAAAAGGAGACATCGCGATTGTCGATGGCCTGATCGCCGGTACAGGCGATTATGAGGGGAAAGAAGAGATCGATGCCCAGGGGCTTTACGCGCTCCCCGGCCTGATTGACGCGCATATCCATATTGAATCCGCCTTTGTGACGCCGGAAGAAATCAGCCGACTGCTGGTGCCCTTCGGGGCCACGACCATCATCGCGGATCCGCATGAGATCGCCAATGTGGCAGGCCTCGACGGACTGAACTACATGCTCGAAGCCGCAAAAGAAGCCGCACTTCATATCGAATATGTGGTGCCTTCTTGTGTCCCCGCAACACCTTTTGAAAATGCGGGCGCCATCCTTGAAGCCAAGGATCTTGAGGGTCCCCTAGCCGACGACCGCATCTTGGGACTTGGCGAATTTATGAATTTCCCAGGCATTATCTACGCGGACCCGGCCGTGCTTGACAAACTTATTGCCGCAAAAAAACATAATAAACTGATCGACGGGCACAGCCCGGGGGTCAAGGGCAAGGAGTTAAATGCCTATACCTCTGCGGGAATCCTTGCTGACCATGAATGCTCCACCGCCGAAGAGATGGAAGACCGTCTGGCAAACGGCATGTACATTCTCATGCGCCAAGGATCTGCCTGCCATAACTTAGAAGACCTGCTCCCTGTAGTGACCGACCGCAACGCGAGGCGCTGCCTTTTATGCTCAGATGACCGCCAGCCCAAAACCATTCTAGAAGAAGGGCACCTGGACGATCACTTGAGAAAATGTGTAAAATTCGGTATCCACCCGGTTGTCGCCGTCCAGATGGCGACGTTAAACGCGGCGGAAGCCTTCGGCCTGAAAGATCGGGGCGCGATCTTCCCCGGAAAACGCGCCGATATCGCGCTCATGAATAACCTCGAAGAATTCAAAGCCCGATACGTCTTCATCGACGGAAAGCTTGTGGCCGAAGACGGCCACTACCTCCCCGAGGTGAGGCGTGCGGATACCACAGCGGTGAGAAGCAGCGTCCATGTGAAAGATTTTTCCATCGATAAGTTAAAACTGAACTTGAAAAGCGATCGCGTGCATACCATCGACATTCTCCCGGGAGGAGTCGTCACCGGCAAGGGCATTGCGACGATCAAGCGCGATGAATCAGGCGATTTCATCTACGATCCCAACGAGGACATCGTGAAGATCGCGGTCATCGAGCGCCATAAAAATACCGGCAATGTCGCTGTCGCACTCCTTCGCGGCTACGGCATCAAAAGAGGGGCGGTCGCCTTGACGATCGCGCACGACTCACACAACGTCATTGTCGCAGGCACGAACGACGAGGATATGGCCTTTGCGGTAAAGGGATTGATCCAACAAGAAGGCGGCGTGATCCTGGTAAAAGGCAAAGAAGTGATCGGAAGCCTCCCCCTCCCGGTGGGCGGCATTATGAGCGACCGTTCGGGAGAATGGGTGAATGACAAGTTAACCGAACTGCATGAAAAGGCCGTCCGTGATTTGGGCGTCAGCAAAACAGTCGAACCGATCATGACCCTATGCTTCATGGCCCTCCCCGTGATCCCTGAGCTAAAGCTCACAGACATGGGACTTTTCGACGTCACGATCTTCAATTTCATCCCGATCGAGGCGTCCTGAGGCTACACCATGAACGGCATGCATCGCCCCATTCGCATCGCCTGTGCGAACGTCATTTCCAGACTCGATGACATCGAGTACAACATGCGTGTGATGAAACAGGCGATGCGTGAAGCGGTGAACAATGAAGCGGACTTAATCCTGTTTGGGGAAGCCTTCCTCCAAGGCTTCGAAACCATGCGCTTTGTTTACAAGGAGGATGTTCAAAAGGCGCTCTTTCAGACAGGCGTTGAAATCACGAAGGTTCGCCAATGGGCCAAAGAACTTAAAACGGCCGTCGGTTTTGGTTACTACGAGAACAAAGCCGGCGGCCTTTATTCGTCTTATATGTTCATCGATGAAAAAGGCGCCATCCTCAACAATTACCGCCGTGTGTCACGCGGCTGGAAGAAGTCCCACGCCAATCCCGACTACCGGGAAGGCCGCACATTTCAAAACTTCACATGGCGCAATCTGCGCATGACGCCTTTAGTCTGCGGTGATTTTTGGGAAGATAAATTAATCACGACCATCGCCGCCTGCGATCCTGTGACCGACCTGTTTCTTTGGCCGGTCCACTGCGACTATCCCGAGGACAAATGGGATAACGAAGAACGCAAAGCGTACAGGGAACGATCGCAGATTTTGGAAAAACCGATCCTCTTTTACAATAATTATATTGACGAAAAAAACCGCGCCCAAGGCGGAACCTATCTTTGGCAACAGGGAAAAGAGCTCTTTTCACAAGCCTATGGGGTCTCGAAAATAGCGTATCTGACATTTACTCCCGAACCATAAATGACCATGAATATTGAAAATAAAGAAAGCTTCGCTCAGCGGACACAGAGGGTCGGGCACGATCTTTAGAACAGCAGTGCGTATGAGACCGTGAGGAGCTTGAAAGACGTCGCGGACATCGTCGATATTTATCGGGTTGACATGATGTTTCATGATCGAACGCTCTCCGACGATCTTTGCCGGGCGCTGTACAAGCTTCTTTTCAGGTGTTAGAGCAGATCTCTAAGAAAGTCCCCCTGGATACGGCCCTGTCCATCATGGGGCAGTACCGTCCGCGCTATTTTAACCCTTGTGAACGTCGCCCGGATATGAGAAGGCATCTCTCAGAACCAGAGTGCTTTTGGGTCTTAGATCACGCGGACAGTCTTGGTTTCTCCAACATTTTGAGACAATAACTACGGCGGCTGTTAACGAATTGCCATATGCTGTTCTATAAAACGCATCACTTGGGGATAACAGTCAAGTTTATTTTTAAGTTTCGATAACCCATGCCCCTCGTCGTCGTACACAAGGAGCTCAACTTCCACCCCCCGCGCATTCAAATATTCTTTTGCCTGATACGCCTCACTCACCGGCACTCTCGGATCATTTTTGCCGTGGATAATCATGAGCGGGCCCGTAATATTATCCACCATGGCAACCGGCGATACTTCGTAGAGTATGTTTCGATGTTTTTTGAGGCTGCCGTATTCTTCCTCACGGTGGGCACGGCGGTAGTTTGCTGTGTTCTCCAAAAACGTCACAAGGTTGAACATCCCCACGGTGCAGACCGCGCAGCAAAATAATTCCGGCATGCGTGCCGCGGCACTCAATGTCATGAATCCTCCGTAACTTACACCCATCACTCCGATCCGTTTGGGATCCGCAATGCCACGTTCTACTAAATCTTCCACAAGCGACCTGACATCTTTGACACTGTCCAAGCGTTTCTCAACATCGTCCAGATGCTCGTACTTTTTTCCGTAACCTGATGAGCCGCGCACATTGGGTTCCACCACTGCGATCCCCGACGCCACCATATAGTGCAAGAGCTCCTTGTAAGCAATGCCGGGGCGTGCCTGCCCCTCGGGCCCTCCGTGAATATCCAGCATGAGGGCCATCGATCCCTCTAGCCCCTTAGGCCTGTACAGAAAATAGGGTACCTCCAGCCCGTCAAAAGACTTGAAATGCAAAAGCTCAGGTTCCACAAAGTCGGAGGAGGTCAACCCCGCCATATCCGGCGTGTCAAAACAAATAAACGCATCCTTTTCAAGATCGAGCATCCACAAAGACGAAGCCTGTGTCGAACCGGCCAGCGTAAAAAGAAGACGATTGCTATCGGGCGCCCAGTGGAAGGGAAGGTATTCGGAGATAACACCCTTCGGTGTTGCCGGTATGTTCATGCGCACATCCTCGACAAGATCGACCACATAAAGACTACTATATCCTTCTTCGTTCACATTGATTGCTAAATAGCGGTCATTTTGCGATAAAGCGATGTTGTCGACACCCCAATCGAATAGATATTTCGGTGTGAATGTTTGGTCCTCCATACTGTACCAACCGACATACGGAAAATCACTCCCATCGTCACTGACACAGTAAAAACCGCTGTGATCCTGTTTCCATACCGGGCTGGAATAACTTGCCTTGCGATCGATTTCAGGTGCTGCAATGGCCGTCCTCTCCTCGACATCAATCAGCCATAGGGGGTTATCCCCGCCTCCTCTTAACTTATTGACAAGAAGGTACCTGCCATTTTTGGATAGCGCGGCGGGGATGTTGTAATGGTCTTCATTTTGGATTAATATTTGTGACTTTCCGCTCTCAATATCGATGCCGATAATATCGAACGATCGCTTGTCGCGCCCGTTCGATGAGACAAGTAACGAACGCCCATCCGAAGATAATCCGCCGATCTGAAAGGCCGTCGCCTTATCAAAAGTCAAGGGGATCGCTTCACCTTTACCATCCTTCAAGCGATGGATTTGCGGATTCTCCGTACCGGCTGTGTCGAGGCTGAAGAAGATATCGCCATTTCTGGCAAGATGCAAATCACGTATTCCTTCTTGGGTCTCAAACAGAGAAGTAATCTCCCCTGTATTGACATTGTGGCGAAGGATCGCGCGTCCTTGGGGCGCATCTCGAAGGCTCACCACCGTATCTCCATTTAGCCAATCGGCATAGTGATAACCGCTTATACTAAAATAGGCTTTCAAAAGATCCATCAACATCTACCTCCTGTTAGAAAATTGCACGAGCCAAAAAGAAGATTCCCAAGTACACAGCACCTATAAGCGCGGCCTCAAAGTGCATCACATGCACTTTGTTTTGTTTATATTCAAAATAAGGTTCGATTCGCTCCAGCGCCTTTCGATCATGAGATCGAAAGGAAGCGAGAATGCGTGTGTAGCCGTAGGAGAACAAATCAAAAAAACCGGTCCATTCAATGACATGAAACAGAAACTTCGACACAAACACGAGCACCGTCAAAAACAAGGCATCTTGAACGATGAACCGCGACTGCATTTTCACCGTGACTATGAACATGAGCCCCAGCACAATAACGCCTGCGAACGCATTGTAAAGAAGGCGCTTTTTACTCATACTGCCTCGCCCTGTCGCACACGCTCCCATTCCGCATCACTGAGCATGACCTGATGGCCCGGCGACACCTCCCGCATCTGCGGTTGGTTTTCCTCGGTGTAGCCATGTGCATCGTAATCGTAAGCAATTCGGCTGCGTGTCTTTTCAATGGCGGGATCCGGTATGGGGATCGCCGAAAGGAGTGATTTCGTATAAGGGTGGACCGGATTGCTGTACAGTTTCTCAGAGTCAGCAAGTTCCACGATACGGCCGCGGCTCATCACGGCGACACGCTCCGAAAAATACTTCACGACACTTAGCGCGTGGGCAATAAAAAGAATGGTGAGACCCAATTCTCTTCGAAGGTCGTTTAAAAGATTTAAAACCTGTGCCTGGATCGACACGTCAAGTGAAGAAATGGGCTCATCGGCGATGAGCAAATCGGGATTTGTCAAAAGCGCGCGTGCGATCGAAATGCGCTGGCGCTGCCCGCCGGAAAATTCGTGCGGGTAACGAGTCGCGTGCTCGCGTGTCAACCCCACAAGGTCTAACATGCGTTCCATCTCGCGGCGCATCTCTTCCTTGGTATCATACAGGCGATTAATATAGGCGCCCTCCAAAATAATTTCTTCAACGGTCATGCGTGGGTTCAATGAGGCAATGGGGTCCTGAAACACCATTTGCATCTTGCTTGTGACAGCCTTTGTCTCTTCTTTGGAGAGTTTCCCGTCAATTCTTTTTCCGTTAAAAGCGACCGCGCCCGCTGTGGGGCGGTATAACCGGATGATCGTCCGACCTGTTGTTGTTTTCCCGCAGCCCGATTCACCGACAAGGCCAAAAGTTTCGCCGCGATCAATGTGGAAACTAATATCGTCGACCGCCTTCAAAACTGACCGGCGGTGACCGTAAAAGTATTTTGAGAGATTTTCTACTTTTAACAATGGTTCAGTCACGACCAATCCCTCCTTTTTCTTTTCTAAACCTCCAGCGCAACTCTTCAGGCATGTCTTCAATCGGCGCATCGGGATGTAACAGCCAGGTCGCCGCCCAGTGCGTATCGCTCACTTGGAACATAGGCGGTTCCTTTTCAAAATCAATTTTCATTGCGTAGTGGTTACGGGGCGCAAACGCATCGCCCTTCGGCGGCATGAGCATATTAGGAGGCGTGCCCGGAATCACGGTTAAGTCGTCCCCGCGCTTGCTTTCGAGGCTCGGCATCGAAGACAACAGACTCCAGGTATAAGGATGCTTCGCGTTGTAGAAAATATCCTCCACCGTACCGACTTCCACAATTTTTCCAGCGTACATCACGCAGACACGGTCGGCAACGTTCGCGACCACCCCCAAGTCGTGGGTGATAAAAATGACGGACAAATCTTTTTCTTGTTGTTTTTCCTTGATAAGATCAAGAATCTGCGATTGGATCGTGACATCCAAAGCGGTCGTCGGTTCGTCGCAAATCAGCAGTTCCGGATCACAGCTTAATGCAATGGCAATCACGATTCTTTGCCGCATTCCGCCTGAAAATTGGAAGGGGTATTCGTTGAATCTTTTTTCAACCTCGGGGATGTCAACGCTTTCCATTAACTCAAGCGCTTTTTGTTTCGCATCTGCGCGGCTCATACCCTTTTTGATTCTAAGCGTTTCGGTAATTTGCTTACCGATTTTCATCACAGGATCAAGTGCTGAAAGAGGATCCTGAAAAATCAAGCTGATTTCATTGCCTCGAATTTTACTCATCTCGTGCTCATCAAGCGCCAAAAGATCCGTCCCCTTGTAGCGGATACTGCCTCGCAGGATCATGGCATTTTGTGTTAACAAGCGTGTGATGGCCTTTGTCGTCACCGACTTGCCCGATCCCGACTCTCCCACGATCGCTAATGTCTCGCCTTTAAACAGATCGAAGTTGACCCCTCGGATGGCCTGCACAGATCCGGAATATGTCTTGAAGTGGAGGTGCAGATCACGGACTTCCAAGATTTTCGTACGATCACTCATTCTTCTGTCCCCCTTAATCTCGGATCGAAGGCATCACGCAAGCCATTGCCGAAAATATTGAAAGCCAACATCAATATGGATACAACAAGCGCGGGGAAGATCATCAGGTGAGGCGTGGTGGTCAATTTCTTCTGCGCCTCCGCAAGCAGTACCCCGATGGAGGGCTCCGGCGCGCGAATCCCAAGCCCGAGGTAGGACAGAAAAGCTTCTGCAAAAATCGCGCCCGGGATGGCAAGTGTTGCCTGTGTGATGATCGGGCCGATCGCGTTGGGGAGGATGTGGCGAAAAATAAGGATCCGGTCTTTCGCGCCCATAATGCGTGAGGCCATCACATACTCATAGTCCTTAAAGCGGTAAAATTGTGCACGTATCATGTGACTCATCGGAATCCAGTTCACCACGATCAGAACCAGTATAAATGACTGTATCCCTGCCCCGAGCACCATTATGAACAAAATGGACAGGACAAGGAAGGGGATGGAACCTAACACCTCCGCTATCCTTTGCATCACCATGTCAATTTTGCCGCCGTAATAGCCTGATATGGAACCGTAAACGACGCCGATCATGCAGTTGATCAGCACTGAAACAAAACCGATGATCAGTGAAATCCGAGATCCGCGCCACACGCGCACAAACATGTCGCGACCGATGTCATCGGTGCCAAACCAGAAATAATGGTCCTGGGCGCCGCGCAGCGTATACATGTTAACCTTAACGCGCGCCATCGGGATATCACGGCGTCTGAATGTCCAGATATACTCTTCCAGGATCTCTTCGACGGCCTCGCCGTATTCGTCAAGTTCAGCCACCTGAAGCTCCATGGTGCGGGTTCCGTCCAAAATACCGAGTTTTTCAAGCCCCTGAACTCGCGGGGGCAAAATACCGAAATCCGTATGCTGCTGCCTAAAACCATAGGGGCGAAGCAGGGGTCCGAAAATAGCAAAGGCGATCACAATCATAATGATCGTCAGCGAAACAACGGATGCGCTGTTCGCCTTAAATCGTAGCCAGGCATCTTTAAAAAAGCTGATCGGTTCCGTTTCGAACTTTTGGTCGTGAAGCACCTCGTGAAGCTGTATCATCTCAAATTCTTCAGGGGCGAGCTTTTCGCGCAATATCGCTTCTCTATCAGGTGCTTTGTAGACAAAATTATTTTTTGCTTCATCAAGCATTCGCTTCCGCTTCTTATTCAAGGACTTTACCTCCTCCCATACGAATTCTTGGGTCAACAAGGCTGTAAGACAAGTCAAGAATCAGGATCGAAATCAGCCCGATGATCGAATAGAAGAACAATGTTGCCAAAGTCAGATAATAATCTGAAACACCGATAGATTGGGACACCAGAGAACCTATTCCCGGGATGCCGAAGATATTTTCAACGACCATGGAGCCTCCCAAAATACTCGTAAACATCGGCACAATCACGTTACACAGCGGCACAAAGGAATTGCGGATGGCGTGGCGCACAGTCGACTGCACCTGTGTTAAACCTTTTGCCTTTGCCAAAAGCATGTATTCCGAGTTCAGCGCCTCAAACAACTCCGAGCGCAGGTAGCGCGTAATCATGGCAATTCCGCCAAATGACAGCGCGAGCACGGGTAAGATCATCGACTGGAATTTCGTAAACGACCAGTCGGGCTTCAAGTCCAGCAAAAATGGAAATATCTTTAACTTAAACGCAAATATATATTGTAAAAGCGACGCGAACACAAACGATGGGACGGAGATGAAGAAAATCACAAGCAATGAAATGACATTGTCGGTAAATGAATTTTTCTTCAATCCCGCAATCACACCAAACAATAACCCGAGAGGAATCGTGACCACCAGGGAAATAATGTTGAGTTGCAGCGTCAGCGGAATTTTCATCTTAATGACATCAAAAACAGGGGTCCTCGGATAAAGCGCCATGGATTCGCCGAAATCAAGCGAGAAGAAATTTCGAAGGAAGATCATATATTGGTTGACCAGAGGTTTATCCAGATGGTAACGTTTTTCAAGCGCCGCTCGAACCTCCGGTAACGCTTCGCGTCCGCCGACCGCGCCGGGAATCAATCGAATGACAAAGAACAAAATGCTCACAATAAGAAATAGTGTGATGAGCATCGCGGCGATTCTCTTAGCGATGTATTTCCACAAATCGTTCACCTCCGTTTTTTATCGTAATGTACCGCGCGCCCTTGGACCGTTCGGTCTTCGGGCGCGCGGCCTGCTAGTTAATGCATTATAGACTCTTTTTACAGAACATCAATCAGGATAGATGTCGCTCTGGAAGAAGCCATAGGCCACCCAAGGCAAGTAGGTGTACGTCGGCAACTCGACACGCTCGCTCACAAGCCAAGTGTTGTTGTTCTGCATGGTCGGGATGAACACGCAGTAATCCATCAGCATCTCTTCCATCTTCGCCAAGGCATCAATACGGGCATCAGGATCGTTCAAAAGTTCACCGTACATGCAATCAAAGTACAGTTTGTCAAATTCTTCATTGGCGTAGCCGGGTACAGACTTATTCGGATAGTCGGATGTCCAGACGACAAAGGATGCCCACATATTGAACTCATTTGTCAAATCAACGCCGGTTCCGAGATCGTAGTCGCCCGCTTCATAGTTGTCATACGCCTGCATCGGCTGCACCGCGCGAAGCACCAGTTCGAAACGGTCGGAGCCAAAGAGCTGCTCCCATTTCTCCTGACACACTTCACCTGTGCGCTTCATGGCCTCTTGGCCTTCAAAATAGGTCAATTCAATCTTGATCTTTTTGTTGCCGTTGCGCTCATAGGCCGCATTGAACAATTCGAGTGCCTTGTCATCATTGTCACTGAATTTTTCAACAATGGCTTTCGCCTGAGGTGTTGAACGATAAGGAATTGTCACCTCATCGCTACCAGTGACCGAGATACCGGTTGAGATCAGGTAGTTGGGTGAGTCATAGAGTACATAAACCTGAGTGGCCACTTCAACTCGCGGTGCGGAGTAGTAAAGAGCCAAGCGGAAATCGTTGTCCTGCATAATCACATTTTTGGAGGACGTGTTCACAAAAAGGCCCCAGACCATCGGTGAAATCTGCTTCACAGCACGCGGGTCATTTTTGTTTTCTTCATAGTTGTCACCTGACAGGGCACCCCAGTCGAGCTCTCCGTTTAGGAACATTTGCCAGCGCGTCGCGTTCTCACTGACATAGCGGGTATTCACCTCATCGAGGAAGTAATAACCTTCTTTGACCAGCGGGTTATCGTCATTGCGTGCCAGCACTTCATAGCCGTCAAGCACCCATTCTTTCAGATAGAACGGTCCGGAGGCCGCGATCTGATCCATATCAGTCCCGTAGGATGTGCTTGTGCGATCTTCATTCATACCTGCTTCATACAAAGCCTCGTCGACGGGCCAAATCAGGGCGCCCAGGCTTGTGAAGAAGTCAATTTCAGTGGACGGATAAGCAAGAGTGATCTCGAGCGTATGGTCGTCAAGCACTTTAACGCCAACATCCTCCCATTCACAATCACTTGCGAAGTATTCTTTTGCATTCTTAACGACGCAGGGGTCAAAGATGTATCCCGCGTTGGGGTTGCCAAGTGCGGGATCGATCATCATCTTGATCGAATACTCATAGGTTTTCGCATTAATAGGCGTGCCGTTTGTAAATTTGATGTCATCACGGAATTTGCAAATCCAAGTGGTTCCGCCATCTTCCGAATAGGGAAGTTCTGATGTGTCGTGCGGAACAAACAGTAATTGGTCGCTGCCATCGACGGAGCTCACAATTCCTACCATGGTGCTGTAAATCTCTAAGTGCTTGCTATTCGTGTACGTGTGCGGATTCCAGCTTGCGCGAGAGGTGGTCCAGTCATAGAAAATCTTGGGTTCACCCGGTTCTGGTTTAACCGGGGGATCTGTTTCAACAGGATCACTTGCGTCAGGCCCTTTCGTCGGATCAGTCGGCGTTGGTGTTTCAGGTTTACCGCATGCAGCCATGAGGGAGACAAGCATAACAAGAACCAATAAGAGCGCTAAACTTTTCCTCTTCATTTTCATACCTCTTTCCAAAATATTTATTCTAATGCACGGTTATTCCGCACAATAAAAACCGTTGGCTAGGCCGATTCTTCCGCTTCTTCTTTTTCTTGTACCCAAAAATTGGAAGGCGGTATCCGGCTAAGCAAATGACGTACAAAATAATCCCAGCGCCGTCTGACGACATAGGGAAACTGTCCGACACCGTGTGCACTGTTCGGATAAATGAGCAGGTCAAAATCCTTATTCTCATCAATCAAAGAGGCAGCAAGTGCAATTGTGGCCGAAGGATGCACATTGTCATCCATGTCGCCATGGATCAGCAGGAGCCGGCCTATTAGATTTTTTGCAAAATTCTTATTGGCCTGGTCGTGATAAGTCTCTTCCGAATACGGGCCGATCCAACGCTCACCCCAATGTGCGTGGTAGCGGGCTTGATCGTGGTTACCGCAAAGCGATACACCCACTTTGTAAAAATCGGGAAACTGCAATAATGCGCGAGCCGTTGCGTAACCCCCACCCGAAGCACCCCAAATGCCTACGCGATCAATATCAATCCAATGATGGCGTCCGGCTAGTTCTTTAATCGCCGCCACATGGTCTTCCAGACCGCAACATTCTTCTGGTTTTCCATAAGTCATATCGTGAATTTTTTTCCCGCGTAAAGGGGTCGCCAACCCATCTATGATCACACCCACAAAACCCAACTGTGCGAGACTTTGCAGTCCTCCTTGGGGGTCGGCTCCCAAAAACGAATGAAATTCAAATGCCTTCGGTGTATTGATTCGCTGTGGCCCCCCGTACACATAGTCAATTACGGGGTATTTTTTAGCAGGATCAAAACCATGAGGCTTAATAAGGATGCCATAAACGGGGGTTTCCCCGTCCCGGGCGAGCGCTTCAAAGGGTTCCGGCACGATATAACCTTTTTCCATGATGCGCGACAAATCAGCCTTAGCAAGAGGCGACAGCGTTTGCCCCTTCACATCACAGACTTCGCTTACGGGCTTAGTCGTGATGGTGGAATAAGTATCAATGTAATAGCGTCCGTTTTTCGAAAAGCGTGCCACATGCTCCGCGATATCCCGGCTTATGCGTGTCACATCACCGCCATCAAACGAAACACAATACAATATCTGATAATACGGATCAACATTTTCTTCTCTGCCGGAGGCTGAGAAATAAAGCAACCGGTTCACCTCATCAACATAGCGTATCCGACGCGCGTTATAATCTCCGGGTGCCAAATCATTTTTGAACTCTCCTGTATCAGCATCAAGCAGGTAAACGGAAGCCCAGTTTTCCTTTTCTAATAGCCAGAGCAACTCGCGCGAATCGGGCAGATAGATAAGTCCCGAGTCGTTGAAACCCTCTTGGGCAGCATGCCCGTAATACTCGGTAAATCCAAACGTCTCATACGACATCGTCGCGGCTACGCGCGCAGTCGCTGTCTCAACATCAATAATCACAGCTTGTGAGCGTTTAAAATAGCGATCGTAGCGGACAAGATACGCTTCTTTGCCATCTTTCGTCCATTTCAGCATGTCATTTTCCGAATCAAACATTGACAAAAGTAAAAGTTCAAAAGGCTGACCGTCAAGCAAGACTTTTTTCGAAGTTTTCTCGGCCACATCCATCAGATACACTTCGCAGGTCAAAATATGATCATCGGATGGCAATGAATACGGATACTGGACACCGATCGGGCGTGATTGACCGTTGATCGGAACAGACTGGACCAGATGGAGATCATCCGACCGTCTTGTGTCGCGTCGATAGGTTAAAAAATGAGTAGCATCAGGGGACCAGTTGATCGCAGGAGGAAAAACACGCGGTTCTTTTTTCAAGCATCGTTCGCTCACCATAGAGAACTGTTGTGCGTAGTCTCGGTCTTCGCGCCCATCTTCGGTCAGTCGATATTCCTCACCCGTGACATTATCTCGAACGTAAACGTCGTGACATCGAACGAACGCGCTGTGGGCGAGATCGGGAGATGGCACCTCCTCTTTAGCATGGCGAGGGTAGCGTAGATGCGTGAGGATTCCTTCTTTTAAGTCATAAGCGAATTCCCCCACTACGTCCTTGATGTCGAAATAAAATGTTTCGTGAAAGACCGTGTGTGCTGTTATACCTAAGTCAAAGGGCATGGCCTTTTCGTAATATGGTTTTATTTTTTGAGCCAATAACACATGATCGAACAATACCTCTATTTCATTTGTGTCGCCCAAATAGCGCATAAATTGCGTCTTTATTTCAGCCTTATCGTCCAGGACATCGAGTTCAAACCAAAAATCACTCGTGTGCTCAATCCACTTCTCCTGAAGTGTTTCGTTCAAAACATGTTTTTTGGCGTTCGCATTATAAATCGCCGCGGCTCGTTGATAAGCGTCTAGCATGTCATTCATCTTCTTTCATGATGCCGTATTTAAAAAATGAAAAATAGAAATATTTTTTCATGTCCCACTTGAGATCAAGATCATCCCCAAATCCTGTCTCTCTGCAGTACATCTCAAAATTGAACAATGTTGTCGCATACATATAAGCCACAAGTTCAATGTCGATGTCATCGCGCAAAACACCTTCATATTTAAGTTTTGTAAGTTCGCGCCGGTACTCAGTAATCAGTCTGTCTTTATTTTCGCCAAAATAGTACCGTTGCATCATTTCCGGCGGAATCGTATGAAAGAAAAGATTACGGCTTCGCTGCAACTCGTCCGACTCTTCAATAGGCTTGGAAACAAACGAATCGTAAGCTTCTTTATCGCGGAGCGGATGGGCAAGTACCTCAATCATCAGGTCATCTTTATCGTGAAAGTAGCGGTAAAAGGTCCCGGCCGGAAGATCAAGCGCCTTAAGTAGTTCCGTGACGGAGATCGCATACGAATGTTCGAGAAAGACATGGAGTGCCTTATTTAATATTTCGTCTCGACGTTCCCTTGGCAATCGTGCAAATGTTTTCTTCGGCATAGCCACCTCCGAGCGGAACTTATTTGCGAATATTGCAAATAGAATATCACATTCAACGCAAAAGGAACAAGCGCTATTTGCCGAATATTGTTTGTTTATTCACCATTCTATGGCTAACATGCACGATTACATGTACGATTCAAACGTAATACTTGCAACACATCAAACGCCAAATTTTAAAACTATGATACGATCCTTGCGGATCTTATTTATGAAGGAGGAGTGTCCGATGATCCCTTTTAACGAATTATTTGAAAAACACCGCGAAAATTTGGAGCTTTACGTGCCCGTTGTAGCCCGTGTCCACGGCGATACGCATCCGGAATTTCATGAAGTCAAAAAGCATTTCGATGTCATTCGCGAAAAATTATACGAACTTGATTTGAGTGAACTGAAAGCTGAATTCGAACAACTCAGCAAGATCACGGATTATTTTACTGTTCCGGACGATGTCTGTGAGACCTACGAAGCGGTTTACCAGATGCTTTCAGAACTTGAGAAGGCGCTTTTGGAACTTTAATCACCATGCAAAGAGTTATCTTAAGAAATAAAAATAAGATCGCGCTTGTGATCGGCATCCTGATCGCAACAGCCTTCATTGTCAAGTGGAGCACCGGCTTCATGCTCTTTTTTGAATGGACACTCATCACTGCGTCCATACTCGGAGTGCTGCCGATCGCCATCCAGGCCTTCCAAGCCCTGCGCGTAAAAGTGGTGAGCATCGACGTGCTCGTCACCATGGCTGTGGCAGGCGCTTTTGCCATCCGAAATTTCGAGGAATCGGCCATCGTCACCTTCCTCTTCCTTTTTGGCGCCTACCTTGAACAACGCACTTTAAACAAGACACGTTCAGCCATCCGAGCTTTAACCGAGATGGCGCCCGAGACCGCCTGGAAGAAAATGGATGACGGCGATTTTGAAGAAATCGATGTCGACGATGTCGACATCGGTGATGTGCTTTTAGTCAAAACAGGCGCCAAAATCCCGGTGGATGGAACCGTGTTGAGCGGCGAAGGTAGCGTCAACGAGGCCAGCATCACCGGCGAATCACTGCCCGTTCTAAAAGAAATGAACGCGCTTGTCTATGCCGGCACTATCTTAGAAAACGGCACATTGCAGATCGCGGCCGACCGCGTCGGCGAGGATACGACCTTCGGTAAAATTATCGAGCTTGTCGAAGAGGCACAGGACTCAAAATCTGAAGCCGAGCGTTTCATCGACCGCTTCGCCAAATACTACACGCCCGTCGTCCTCCTCATCGCCTTATTAGTATTCGCTTTTACCCGTGACATGGAGCTGGCCGTCACCATCCTTGTATTGGGATGCCCGGGGGCGCTTGTCATCGGGGTTCCCGTGTCCAACGTCGCGGGGATCGGAAATGGCGCAAGCCACGGCATTCTTCTGAAGGGGAGTGAGGTCATCTCTGATTTCTCCCGTCTTGATCAGATGATTTTTGACAAAACAGGCACACTGACAATCGGTAACCCGGCTGTCGCCGACACACGCTATTATGGAGAAAACATCGAAAGTGCCTTGCATTATTTGGCAAGCATCGAGCGTGAATCCGATCATCCCTTGGCAAAAGCTGTTCTAGAAGAAATAGGACAAGCAACTATTTTCCCTGTAAGCGACACAAACGTCATACGGGGCGGCGGCATCGTCGCCCGGGTAAATGGCCATCGGGTGGCGGTCGGCAATGTGGCGCTCATGGAACAAGAAGCAGTCGTATTATCTGAGGCCGTCCGAGAGGATCTTCATCAGTTCGAAGCAAAAGGTTATTCCCTTGTCCTCACCGCGGTCGATGGTGAACTCTCAATCCTGATGGGCATCCGGGACCCGATCCGTCCCGGCGTCAAAGAAGACTTAGAGCGCATCAAAAAACTGGGCGTCAAAGAACTCGTTATGCTCTCCGGCGACAACCAGGGAACCGTCGATGTGATCGCGCGCGAACTGGGACTCTCAAAGGCGCATGGCCATATGCTGCCTGAAGACAAATCCGCCTACGTGAAAGAACAGATCGGGAAAGGCGCCACCGTCGCCTTCGTCGGCGACGGTGTGAACGACAGCCCCTCACTTGCCACCGCGCAGATCGGCATCGCCATGGGAAGCGGCACGGAGGTCGCCATTGAAACCTCGAACGTGGTGCTCGTGAACTCCGACTTCTCACGACTGCCTCATGCATTGGGCCTCGTGAAAGCCACCTCAAGAAATATGATTCAAAATATCGTGATCGCCATCGGGGTCGTGGTCGCGCTTTTAGCCAGTGTGCTCTTCGGAGAATGGATGAATATGTCGATCGGCATGCTCGTGCATGAAGGAAGCATCTTGGTCGTCATCTTAAACGGCATGCGTTTACTCGGCTACCGTTTGAAATCATGAAAGGAAATGGAAAAATGAAATCAGCCAATATTCAATTAGAAACACTCGTATGTCCCTCTTGCACCCAAAAAATTGAGGCGGCTTTAAAAAATATCGATGGCATCGATCAGGATTCACTCAAGCTGTCCTTTAGCTCAAGCAAGGTCAAATTTGACTTTGATGACAATACCACCTCCATGGAGGCGATTGAAAAAGCCATTAACCGGGTCGGCTTTGAAGTCATTAAGTCAAGGGTGAAGTAGCTTTTATCCTTGCTCGGAGGGCGTAGGCCGCGTCTTTCAGGTGTCGGCCCGCGATCGCCGTGCGATCGTCGGCCGTCATCGGTGAAAGATCTTCATTGACGAGGACGACCCCTCCCTTATAAGGCTTGGTCATCCAGTTTTTCGCGTACTGTAATTCCTCCGCCTCCCCCCAAAGGTAGGGTACGGGCAGGAAGCCTGCTGTGAAAATCTGGTAAAAGCCTTCCGCGCTGTAAGGTTTTTCGAGCGATGATTCAATCGCTCGGATTACCGCCTTTGCCTCGGTAAAGAGCGCCTGTGAACGGCGCTTCACCTCACTATTTTTCCCCATATCGTCCACATCGCCTTTTTTGCGAAGCGCCCGGTAACGCGAAAGCGCGTGACGCGTGATCTCGATGCTCTCATGAATGACTTCAGGGGTCGCAAGGTGCAAGGCTTCTGAAAAACTCACCACATGAATCATCCAAGGGCTCCTCTCGTCCCAAGGCTCGATGTCATCCATGAGGGCCGTGACCGCCGCAAGCTGCGCTTTTGCCAGATCAAGATCAGGTCGAAAGTAATCTAGGCCGGCGCGCGGCTGTAAATAAATACGAAAACCGGAATCTTCCAATTCCCTGACAAGCGCCAGCATGGCCCTTGATTTCGCCAAATCCTGGATCCCCCATGTTGATCGGGGCGTGTTCAGCATATCCTGCAAAATAAAATGACGGATGCCCAACCGTTTTGCCCACTTAGCACCAAGGTACGCCGACACGATAAACGTCACGTCATCCGCGCCGCGAAAGGCAAAATGGTGCGGGACATTGGCCTCTAAGGGCTTATTTTTTTGGGCGATCCAGCGCATGGTCTTTTCATGCTGCAACAGATTTGTATAAAGATCGTTAGGTCCCCGGCCGTCCAGTTGATTGAACCACCACAAGGACAGGGCATGCCAGGCCATGTTTAATGTCTCTTCGTGCATCTTGGCAAGTTCGGGGATGTTTTTCGTGCCGGCGTAAGTGCGCACGAGCATGGGGCGCGAAGCCTCCCATACTTGCGCGTATTCCTCGGGTGAGTTAATCGGCACGCCGCCGCCGTTCGGCAAACCCTCCCAGTCTTCGCCAAAATGGGACTGCGTCAGCTGAGAGCTTCCAATAGACAAAATATCCAGCTGATTGCCGAGGCCAAGTGTCTTGGCCCAGTCGAGAAACAAAGCGACCGACGCTTCTCTTGTAAGGGAAGAAGAAAAAGGCCCGATATGCGCGCGAATAAGGGGGAGTGTACCGCGTTCTTGGCAGTATTCTAAGCGTTTGACAAGCGTATCTTGTGGACTGCCATAACCCTCATAACCCGAGCGATCCGGGGGAGGCTTCCCCCGATAGTCTCCCTTTTTTATAATTTTCTTGCCAAATTCCAAAAGCGACTGATCGTAGCGGGAACTTTCACTGTATTCAGAGGGGATCTGTTCAGGGGGAACGCCCATCGCCAAAAGTGTTTTTGCGGCTGTTTCGCCTCCCTGGAATACCTGGACAAGTCCACGCGATTCTAATTCGATCTTGCGGCAGGCTTCGGGAAGTCCCGCAAAAATGAGAAAGTCCACAGGACCTCCCTGAAAATCAAAGAGTTGGGCCCGCTTCATCTCCTCCACCAAGGAGCCCATCAGGCGGACGGCTTCCTCCTCATCAAGACGGTAGCTTAAGCCGACGCGCTGAAGATTATGGGTCTTGATCCAATCGATGACAACAAGGCGCATTCGTTCATCCGTATGACGCTCGAGCGCCTCTGAGACTTCCCCCCCCGCCAAAACGACTTCATAACCACAGCTTTCAAGCAAGCTTTTAACGGACTGAATGCCGATCGTATGCGCGTCAACCGATGGTTTGAGTAGTCCGTAACGCGGCTTTTTTCCATCATGCATGACCGACCCGCCCTTCCAATATTTCATGTAGACAGAGCGTGCCTGAAGAAAGTCCCAGGCTGTCAAGATTCCTACCTACCTTGCGAAAATCGGTATCCATGAGAAGGGAGGCAAGATCTATGACAAGCGTGGTGTATTGCATGTCAAGTCTTAGATTCTTTCCCACCGCCTCAAGTGGTACGAGACCCGTGGAGACATCCTCGAAAATATACCGATGAAGGAGCGTGGTGGGGGCCTCGATTTGTTGGTAGGCTTCGTTATTTTGCAGACATTCAAATAATGTTTCGCCTTCGATCTTGTAGGTACGCCGCATCCAGTCACGTGTCGTTTCGACAGGGTGCCCCAAGGCTTTTGAGACACGCACGCGCTCAGCGTCAATTTTTTCTAAAAAGGCGCTCACTGTCGGCGTAATGCCGTCATAGTAGTAGCGATAAATATTGGATTCATTCTCTGTCCAACCGGCATTTAAAAGCAGGGGGGCGGAATGAAGGATCATGCCGACATTACCGATGGAGGTTTCGATCATGGAGCTTGCGGGAATGAAATATTGTTGAAGGCATTCGGGCAAAGAAGCGATCAATTCTTCATTGGATTCTGCGTGAAAAGTTGACAGCAACACATCCGATTTCAACGCAAGGATATGGACGCGGTCGCTCTCGGTTTTGCGGCAGGTGTAGATAATGGTCTGCGCCTCCGCGATCAACGGCCGCAGTTTTGGATTCACAGATTCAAAAGCGATCTGGAACTCTAAGGCGCCGAAAGTTCGGCCGGGATTTAGTAAAATGAGTGGCTCATTTTGGATGCTTCTCCCGATGCGGCAGCCCAGCTCCCGATGCGCGTTGGCCGGGGTGGTAATCAAGATTAATTCGGGTTTTTCAAGCGCCTCATCCAGATTACAGGTCACCTTGTGAATCGGCACATGGCCTTCGATCATACCCTCCGAATGAATCAACCGTGTTTTCATGAGGGTTTTGACGGTGGCTTCTGTCCGATTCCACAAGGTCACCTCGTGCCCTTCCCGGCTCATGTGGGCCGCCATGGCAAGACCTGAATTACCCGCTCCGATCACTGTGACCTTCATACATCTCCCTTTCTGCCGTCGCTAAGACACCTGTTCGAGCAAGTACCGCTACACGCTATTCAATTGTGCTTGGTGTTCAACCGATTTGAATGATTTAGGTATTTATCATAACAAAAAGCGAATAATTATGCTTAGCCTTCGTAGCGCAGTGCTTCAATCGGATGTTTGTCCGCTGCCTTGTAGGCCGGATAGAGTCCGAACAACACGCCGATGGCGATCGCGAAAGCCACCGCGATCATGACAATTTGAAACGATAGGTTGAAGGTAATAAGTCCTTTGGCTATGAGGGTGGCGATTTGCAAAAGCCCAAATGACAGCAATATGCCGATCGCGCAACCCATGAGGCTCACGACGAGGGCTTCGATCAGGAACTGGAATAGAATACCGCTTTTGGTCGCGCCGATCGCTTTTCGGATGCCAATTTCACGCGTGCGCTCCGTGACAGAGACCAGCATGATGTTCATGATGCCAATCCCGCCGACAAGAAGCGAAATCGCCGCGATGCCGCCCAAAAGATAGGACAGCATATCGGTGACCGTTCCGACAACCTCCATGAGGTTTGACTGGTTGAACACGAAGAACGCGTTTTCATCGTTTTTCAAACGCCGCATCAAAAATGAGTGCAGTGTTTCTTCCGCCTCATCCATACTTTTCGGATTATTGGGCGTCACGATAAAATTGGAGATACCGTCCCGCATGGCTGACATACGGGTCAGCACCGTGTAGGGCGCGTAAATTTTGACAGAGGTGGTCATGGCGCTCATCAGCGAAGTATCTTCTTCTAAAACTCCCACCACGGTGAAATCTCTTCCGCCGAGGTTGATTTTCTCGCCTAAGGGATCACTTTGACCGAAGAATTTTTCCCAAGCTTCAATACTGAGTACACAGACGTAGGCGCTGTTATCGACGTCACTTGTGCGCAAAAAGCGTCCCTGTTTCAATTTCCAATGGTGGATCTCCCCGTAGCTGGGGAGCGTCCCGTAAAGCGTTGATTTTTCTTCGGTGTAGCCGTGCTTCGCATTCACCACCATCTGCGTTAAGGGCGCAATTTGCCCTACGGAGGGGTGCTGCGAAAGACGTTCCAAGTCATCTAGTTTTAAGGGGTATCCCTTGTCGTCCAGTACCATCGCCGTCAGCATGTCGGTCCCTAAGGTAGCCACCTGCTCGGTCACGGAGTCGGAGGCGCTGCTTACAAGCGACACGAGCACCACGAGCGCGATTACGCCGATGATGATTCCCAGCATCGTCAAAAAGGAGCGGATCTTGTTCGCTGTAATCGATTCAAATGCCATGCGGATCGACTGGAAAATCAAGAAATTGCCTCCTCGTAGACTTTACCGTCAAGGATATGCACCATGCGGTCAGCGGTTTTTGCAACATCCGGGTTGTGTGTAATCAAGACGATGGTGTTCCCGGCCTTGTGGAGTTCATGGAATAATTCAATGATCTCCGCCCCCGTCTTGGAGTCAAGGTTCCCTGTGGGTTCATCGGCTAACAACAAAGATGGCTTAGTCACAAGGGCTCTTGCGATTGCGACGCGCTGCTGCTGGCCACCTGAGAGTTCAAAGGGTTTATGCTTTCGCCGGTCAATCAGGTCCACGCGTTCCAAGGCTTCTGTCACAAGTTTTTTTCTTTCACCCATCGTGATGCGCTGGTAGATCAAGGGGAGTTCCACATTGGCTTCCGCGGTCAGGCGTGAGAGCAAGTTGAAGTTTTGAAACACAAAACCGATTTTGTCATTTCGGATATGCGCCAATTCCCTGTCCGAATAACGGTCGATGGAAAGCCCGTCCAGGATGTACTCTCCGCTGTCGGCCACATCAAGACAGCCAATGATGTTCATCATGGTGGTCTTCCCGCTGCCGGAAGGCCCGACAATGCTGACAAATTCGCCTTCGCGAATCGCCAAGGAGGCCTCATCAAGCGCGCGCACTTCCTGTCCACCGACATGGTAGATTTTCGAGACATCGCGAAATTCAATCATAGTGTTACGCATCGTTTGCCCGGGTCGTTTCGTCACTGTTTCCGCCCCGATGGCCGGGAGGGCCAAAGGGGAACATCATGTCCTGAGACGCGACCGGATAATACACCGTCGTGCCTTCTGTAATCCCCTCCAAGATCTCGATGCGATCGCCGTCTGAAAGTCCCGTGAGAATTTCTGTTTCACCTTCCAATTCCCCGGTTCTTTCATTCTTTTCGGTGTAGACAAAGGCACGGCCGCCGCTTTCTTGCAGGGCGATCACAGGGAGTGTTAGGATATCGACTTTTTCATCCACCGTCACGGTAGCGGTCGCGCTCATGCCGATGCGCATGACCTCTTCGGCGGGGATGCTGACACGGGCCAGGAATCGGGCGATCCCGCCCATCTCGATTGCGGTGTCAGAGACTTCTTCAATCGTGCCACTAAATGCTTCGCGATCAATCGCGTCGAAGGTGACCGACACCGATTGCCCTTCTTTCACCGATAATATATCGAGTTCATCAATATCAATCATGAGCTGGTAGCGATCCGAAGGCGCGAAGGTGAAGGCCGATACCGCTTCAAGTCGCAGATCGCCCATCGCGGTCTGCGAGAAATCTCCGGTCATCTCATCTTCTGTCAATCCGACCGCTAAAATAATGACGTCTTCGGGTGCTGTGACAGCATTTGTTTTTGACAGCTCAAGTAGCTCATTCAGCCTTATAACGGCGTCATCGCGGTCGGCAAACAATTTTTCATACGATGCCTCTGGCGAAAGATCTTCCATGGTCATAAGCGCTCGGCCCATCAATATCTTCTCATTTTCGTTCACATGGATGGTCTTCACTTTTCCATCCGTCACGATGAGCGGTAACGGGCGGTGAATCACAAGTTCACCCTCAGCTAAATGTTCTTTATCTTTTGTTTCAATCTTAACCGCTTCGCCGATCTTAGGGCCGTTGTCCGTTAAGGTCACGGTGTAGGTCGAGCCCTTCTTTTCACGCACGGTACCTGTCTTGACTGTCCCGTCCTCTAATACAACGCGCAGTTCGTCCGAAACTGAAAGTGTCTTTTGGCCGTCAAAGGAGACAGCCATTTTGCCGTCTAAGGAAAGCAATATCACAGATCCGTATTGTTCATGGACATCACGGGCGAACGCGCCTTCCTCGGCGTAAATAGCCTTCACGCGTCCTTCAACCTGATTTCTCAAGACCCAGGGATCGTCAGGGGTGGCCGCACGTTGAATCGCAAGGTTCAAGCTGTCAATCTCCGATTCAAGTTGAGCGATGGCAAGTCTTATCGAAAGCGGATCAAAGCTTACGAGCGTGTCTCCCTTTTTGACGCGGTCATTTTCTTCCACATGAATTGTATCGACTAAGATTCCCGTGGGGACATCAAGTGTCGACTCTTTGCCGTAGCCCAGGTGGCCGGTTCCGACGACCGTCACGGTCAGGTTTCCCTTTTGGAGTGTTGCCTCCCGTACGTTCGTGCTCGATGTCCCAGTTTGATTCGGCCGAATCAAAAAAAACAAAAACAATGCTACAAGGACAGGGACTACAATCCAGGACCAGCGTATTCTTCTTCTTTTTTTCGTCTTATTATTGGTGTCACTCATCTTTTTTTCCGCCATACAATTCATTCAACTTGGATCAGAATACAGGAGGAAGATGGCGATCGCGTGAAATCAATGCAACAACGTTCAATTTTTAAGCATATTGCGGATCGCCCTCTTACCCCATTCCATCGCCGGCACCATGATGGGACCGACAAGGAAAGCGCCCAGAAGCGTCCCAAACCAGACCGTACCGCCTAAAAGCCATCCGGCAAGCGTCATCAGGATGTCATAGAGAATGCGCACATAGCGGTAGGAGATGCCCGTCTTTTTGGCGATGGTCTGGTTAATGCCGTCCGTGGGACCGAGCCCCAGTTCGGCTGATTGGTATAGCCCCAGCCCGATCCCGATGAACACCGTCCCCAACAAGATCATGACGATGCGGATCAGCATGGAAGGATCGCCGCCCACAACAAAGGGTATAAGGTAGTGAAACAGGTCAATGAAGGATCCAATGGCAAAGGCATAGATGGCCGTGCCCAGGTGGATGAGCTTGCGGTCGACAATGAGTAAAACAACAAGTGTCACGGCATAAAGGATATTGGTGGCCATGCCCGCCGTGACCCCGAGGCTTCGCCCCAACCCCTCCACAAAGGCTGTGACGGGGTCCGACCCGAGTTCGGCGCGCAGATAAAGCGCACAGCCCAAGGCGGCGCCCATGACGCCTATGAGGATAAAGATCAATCGGAGAATCAGGCTTTTCAAACCACGTTTTTTATTCATACTCACCTGCTCATCTTGAATTCAACATACAACAGAATACATGAATGATTCAAAAGAGGCGGACGTAACCCAAAAAAGACCGCGACAACGCTCAAACTGATGTATCTCTATGTACTTTTCTTGTACATTTATAGCGCCTCAGAAGGCAATCTTCAAATTTGACGCATGGCCGATACCACCCGGTCTACACTTTCGATCTTGGCGTTGTAGCCCATGAGGCCGACGCGTACGATTTTGCCGGCCAATGCGCCAAGCCCCGCGCTGATTTCGATATGGCGTTCGCCCAATAATGTCGATCGAAGCGCCGATTCATCGACTCCCTCCGGGACCACAAGTGCGTTCAGCATCGGGAGACGGTACGGCTCATCGACCAAAAGTGTCCAGCCCAAAGATCCTAGCTGTTCCACCCAATGTTTGTGCGCCTTCACATGGCGTTCGAAGACCTTTGCCGGTCCCTCCTCCAGTATATTCAGCACCGCCTGGTACAACCCGTACATCATGTTGATCGGAGGCGTGTGGTGGTATACGCGTTTGCCGCCGCTCATATATTCTGTTAAGAGTGTCATGTCAACATACCAGTTGGGTACCTTTGTTTTTCTTTTTTTAATGGCTTCAACAGCCCTTGGTGAAAAGGTAATCGGCGAGGCGCCCGGCGGGCAGGACAGGCATTTTTGTGAGCCGGCGTAGCAGACATCGACGCCCCAACGATCCGCTTCAATCGGCATGCCCCCGATGGCGGTGACCGCGTCGACGATGTAGAGGGTATCTTCTTTCAACAACTCCCCGATTTCTTTGACGGGGTTTAACACACCCGTGGAGGTTTCGGCCATGACGACGGCGACGATTTTGAAAGAGTCTTGTCGCAGCGCTTTTTCAACTTCCTCTATATCAGCGGGGGTCCCCCATTCAAAGGCAAGCTCTGTCACCTGAGCGCCCAAACGGGTAGCGACCTCCACCATGCGGACACCGAAAACACCGTTTTGCAAGATGAGAACCTTGTCCCCTTGTTCCACAAGGTTCACAAAGGAGGCTTCCATGCCCAATGAACCGGTGCCGGACAAAGGGATGGTCAGTGTATTTTCGGTACCGAAGAGTACGCGTAAACCGGCCATTAATTCATCCATGATCCGGATAAAATAAGGATCCATATGACCCAAGGTGGGCTGCGACATGGCGTGGTAGGTCGAGGGGGCGACACTTGACGGCCCCGCTCCCATGAGCATCGTGCTTTGTACGCGATCGAGTAAGTTATTCATGAGGCAATTCCTCCGGTTATCATTTTCAGTTCTCTTTTTATCCTACTTGAAATGGTGGAAAGATTCACTTGTGAACGGACAAGCCATAAGTATTTAAAAGGAGCAGGGACTTCACAATCATTTTATATATCATCACCCAAACGCGTAATGATCCCATGCACAATCGCCTTTTCGTACATTTCCCGAAACATCTTCTTTGCTCCCTCGCCAAAACTTATGGACATCGAACTCGTAAAGCTGTCATAGATGATTTTGTCCTCAAAAGGTAACAGCACCGTTTCAATTTGAGTCGGTAATTTCCTCTGCATAGCGTCTGACAGCGACCGGCTAATGCCCTTAATACCGTACAGCCTGTTTTCTTTTTGCTCGTTAGTGCCAATCACCACCGCATATTCGGGTTTGTAATCCACCAAAAGGAACATATCCTTCTTGTGGTGATCGCGCCAGGCTTCAAGAAGCGCGATTTTTCTGTCCGTGAGCGACACGGCGTTCAGGTAATCGTCTATCAATTTTGGATTTTCCCACAAAACCTCGCGCACTTTATAGATCTGCTCGTCACTGACAGGATTGGGGTAAACCGGCTTGACCACCTCGTTAATGACTTTTTTTTGTTCGTTGACAAAGCTCATTAATCCATACCAAGTTTCATAAAACAGGGCGCATTCGCTTCTTGAAAGTTGCGCCGTTTGGGATTCCTCGATCAGGAGGCAGCATCTTTTATATTTCTTGCCGCTTCCGCAAGGGCAAGGGTCGTTCCGGCCTATCATTTTCCTTTCCGACAGGAGGATCTGTGACGGATCGTTTTGGGGAAAGTGGTCTGCAAGATACTTATTCATCTCGTTTGGAGTATGACCTTTATTTGACCAGAGCCGCATATTGTTACAGGCATCCGTAAACAACTCGAGAAACACCTGGGCTTGTTTTTCGCTGCTAAAAATTAGCCCATATTTTTCAAGAAGCTCGCCAACTTCGTAAATTCCTGCGCTGAACGCCGAGATTTCCTTTAATTCATTGTAGAATCGGTATCTCTGATTGTTATCCGGCCACTCTTTGACGGCAAACTCATGGAGTTTATCCCAGAAAGATGCCTGCGTTTTGCTCTCGTAATATGGGTTTGCAAATTTCAAAAACTCATCCTTTTCAGGGATGAACCTCGGCTTTTCACCTTGCTTTAAAAGCCAAGCGTCTGCATATTCAAAGTCCTCGATTGCCCAGTAATGGACGATGTTTTCTTTATAAAAGCAATACCATTTATGTTTCAGTACGAGCGGTAGTAGCAATGTGACCACCTCGTCGGGGGTTGTCTGTTCCTCGTTCTGGCGGTTGAATATTTCTGCAAGTTCTTCCTTAGAAATGACGCCATAGAGATTTACGGCCGCCCTTGCGTACAGATCAAGCAATTTGCGTACGGGCGCGCGCCCGTACGGGCAGCGGGTTACCGCTTCGACCGGGTTATATTTCTTAAATATTTTCTGCGACTTACTTCCAGTCAATTATCATTCCCTCACCTTCGGTTTTAAATCCACGGTGCAAGTACCAGCCGAGCACCTCACGGACAAACATATTATAAGCTATTTCGCGTTATAGTCGAATCAAGAATGTCGTTGTAAATGCCCTTTCCCCGTGGAGGAGTCTTAGTCCTCTTACCTCGCCGTCCTGGGACGGTCGAACATTTATTCTTATTCGTTTCATGCCCAATAACTTTTCGGTTTCTCTTTCTCGTATCCGATCGTGGTAGTCAGCCATGTCATTGCATTTCTTGCCCACTGTCCACTGCTCATGGAGCTCCAATAAAAGAGCGCCCGTTAAGCGCGTCAGACCTTCTTCGTTAGGAAAGATCCGGGATTCCTATGTGCGTGGTAAGCCCGCGTGCACGGTAACCGTTACGATACGTTTGGCGTTCTTCACTTCGTTCGTACAAGCTTCGCTCCGATCTGGCTTTCTGCCTCCGCATTCAAGACCGCGTTAAAAACCCGCTCGAGTAATGGCGAAGTGCATCGCTATCCCCTTTTTCGCCATCCTATTCAATACATCCGATGTTTTACATTAGCCGCATCCTACAGGACGGGGATGAGGTGGCTCTTTTTGTGCCAAGCAGTTAACACAACTTTATAGGACACTATCATTAGTCTCCTTCTTCCTGCTTATTATCAGCACTGTTTCTTACGGCCTTCTTCGCATTCTTTTCTATTTCTTTAACCGTGTCCAGGTAGGCTTCCTCAACAGGCGATATTGTTTTAACCTGATATTTTCTGTACTCTGCCTTGGCCTTATCGAGTGCCTGTTCTCGACTTATCTTTCCAGCTCCCCGCAACAAGGCTCTGTCACCTGAACCTAAGATACGATCGAGTAGTTCAAGATAATCACGCATATACATAGGTTTCTGGTCCATGGCATTGATTTCCGCCAAGTCAAAATAACCCGAGACGAGATTATTTAAAATCTTCAGCTCATTTTCGCTCAAATAATTCTTAGCTATTCGAATATCTTTTAAGGCGGGCAACTCACCTTGAAAAGTTGTCAGTCCCATGAAGGGTTTTTCGCTGTTTGCTCGCTCATAGATTATCTCTGCTGCCGTGCGGCCATGAGTAGCATAATGGAGCTTGTTTTGCACAATAGCAAAGAATTTGATTGATTCTTCACTTTTCGGATTGTAATCAACGCTGGTGGCGTAAAGATCCAGTACTTGACGGTAAAGAACTTTCTCTGAAGAGCGAATATCCCGGATGCGGCCAAGCAACTCTTTCCAATAGTTGCCGCCGGCATTTCCTTTAAGCCGCTCATCGTCCAGAGTAAAGCCTTTAATCATATACTCTTTCAATCTGGTAGTCGCCCACTGACGAAAGCGTGTGGCTACAAGAGACTTTATTCGGTAGCCAAGAGAGATGATCATATCGAGATTATAGTGAGGGATTCTCCGTGCAACCTCTCTTTTACCCTCCGTTCGAACCTGTCGGAATTCCCGACAAGTCGCTTTTTCTTCCAGTTCCCCATCTGAATAAATGTTTTTAATATGCTCTACAACGTTTGTCCGGCTGGACTGAAATAGCTCTGCCATCTGCTGCTGAGTAAGCCACACCGTCTCATCTTCCAGTCGCACATCAATTTTTGCAGAACCGTCCTCAGCTTGATAGATGATGATTTTGCTGTTACTGTCGCTGTTACTATTTTCTACTGATTCCACTATTTACTCCCCCTTAAAGCAAGTCGAGTCCAGACTGTTGGTGTAAATGCCCTTTCCCCGTAGAGGAGTCTTAGTCCTCTTACCTTCACGTCCTAGGACGGTCGAACATTTATTCTTATTTGTTTCATGCCCTATAACTTCTCGGTTTCTCTTTCTCGCATCCAATCGTGGTAGTCAGCCATGTCATTGTATTTCTTGCCCACTGTCCACTGCTCATGGAGCTCCAATAAAAGAGCGCCCATTAAGCGCGTCATACTTTCTTCTTTAGGAAAGATCCGGGATTCCTATGTGCGTGGTAAGCCCGCGTGCACGGTAACCGTTACGATACGTTTGGCGTTCTTCACTTCGTTCGTACAAGCTTAGCTCCGATCTGGCTTTCTGCCTCCGCATTCAAGACCGCGTTAAAGACCCGCTCGAGTAATGGGCGTAGTGCATCGCTATCTCCTTTTTCGCCATCCTATTCAATACATCCAATGTTTACATTAATCACATTCTACAGGAAGAGAATGACGTGGCTCTTTTTGTGGCAAGCAATTTACACCACTTTACGGGACACTATCAAAAAACCACCTGCTGACAAAATTTCTTTTATCAACAGATGGTATTTTTTTGGTGCGGACAACAGGACTCGAACCTGCATGGTTTCCCACTGGAACCTAAATCCAGCGTGTCTGCCAATTCCACCATGTCCGCGCTTATCTATTATAATCGAACAAACAAGACAGCTCGTCATTACCTCCTTATGTATTTATGTTAAGGCTAATCTCCTAAGCGGAGCACACTCATGAACGCTTCCTGCGGAACCTCGACACTCCCGACCTGTCGCATGCGTTTCTTGCCTTCTTTTTGCTTTTCCAAAAGCTTCTTCTTGCGTGAGATGTCACCGCCGTAACACTTCGCTGTAACATCCTTGCGATATGCCCGAACCGTCTCTCGCGCAATAATGCGGCCGCCGACACTTGCCTGAATCGGAATCTCAAACTGCTGACGGGGGATATTCTCCCTTAACTTCTCCGCCATGGCCCGGCCGCGGCGGTAGGCGTCATCCCGGTGAAGAATAAAGGTCAAGGCATCGACCTGCTCACCATTAATCATCATGTCAAGTTTCACCAAGTCCGACACCTGCCAATCTTTAAACTCATAGTCAAGCGAGGCATAACCTTTAGAATTCGATTTTAAAGCGTCAAAGAAATCGTAAATGATCTCATTTAAAGGCATGTCATAGTGAAGGTTCACGCGATTTTCATCCACATACTCCGTATTGACATAGACGCCGCGATAATTATGACAGAGCTCCATGACATTCCCGATATAATCCTTCGGCGTCATGATCGACGCTGAGACGACCGGCTCTTCAATGCTCTGTATCCTTTCAGGGTTCGGCATATTCGTCGGATTCTCCAGCATCATCTGCTCACCGTCCACCAAGTTCAAGCGGTAAGCAACCGAAGGGGCAGTGGAGATGAGATCGAGATCAAATTCGCGCTCTAAACGCTCCTGAATAATCTCATAGTGCAAGAGTCCCAAAAAACCGCAACGAAAACCAAAACCCAGGGCGGTGGACGTCTCTGGCTCAAAGGAGAGTGCCGCGTCGTTCAGCTGCAAACGCTCCAAGGCATCCCGAAGGTCAGGGTAATCCGCGCCATCCACCGGGTACATCCCGCAAAACACCATCTGGCGCACCGGATGGTAACCGGGGAGGGGTTCTTCGGCCGGATTTTCGGCCAAGGTAATCGTATCCCCGGGAGCGGTATCGCGCACATTTTTAATGCTGGCGGTGACAAAACCCACGTCGCCCGCGTAAAGCGCTTCTTTTCCTTCCATCGCCGTCGGTGAAAAAGTGCCGAGCGAGGTGACCGTAAAACGCTTTTTCGAATGCATCATGAGGATCTCATCGCCCAAAGACAATTTACCCTCGCGGACGTTCACATGCGTAATGACACCGAGATAGGCGTCGTAAATCGAGTCAAAGATTAAAGCGCGCAACGGCTTTTCAGTGTCACCTTCCGGAGACGGCAGATACTCTGCGATCTTTTCAAGTACTTCATCAATATTGATGTCATTTTTGGCAGAAATAAGGGGTGCGTAAGACGCATCGATCCCGATGACCTCTTCAATTTCATGGCGCACTTCCTCAGGCCTTGCGGAATTCAGGTCAATCTTATTGATCACGGGCAACACTTCCAACCCCGCGTCAATCGCAAGGTAGGCATTGGCCAACGTCTGAGCCTCCACGCCCTGCGAAGCATCCACAATAAGGATGGCACCGTCACAGGCCGCCAATGAGCGCGAGACCTCATAGTTAAAATCCACGTGACCGGGGGTGTCAATCAGGTTGTAGACGTATTGTTCACCGTCTTTCGCCGTATATTCCATACGCACGGCGCGTGCTTTAATCGTGATGCCCCGCTCGCGTTCAATATCCATATTGTCAAGCAATTGATCGAGTTTTTCACGCGACGAAATCGCCCCCGTATGTTCAATCAGGCGATCTGCCAGGGTCGATTTGCCGTGATCGATATGCGCAATCACACAGAAATTTCGAATATTCTTTCTTAAGACTCGTTTCATGGGTCTTCGTGTTTCCTTATTCTAGCCTCCGGATACGTTTTTACCGAGGTTTACCAATTTTGTCAAGCGGATAGAAGCGAACGAGCAAACGCCCTTCAATATCTTTGCGAGAAATGGGGCCTATATCGCGGCTATCGCGGCTTTTTGTCCGATTGTCCCCCATAAGATAATATTCATCCTCTCCCAATTCCACCACCGCATACTCTGCCACATGTTCGTAAGTCATGAGCCCTTCTTCCAGGTAGGGCTCTTCCAAAAGGACCCCGTCAATGAACACCTGTCCACCCCTGATCGCGACGCGTTCACCGGGAAGTCCGATGACCCTTTTAATAATCACCGTCTCGTCGCGTTCCCCCAGCACATGATGCGAATCGGCCGTCACGATATCACCGCGCCCGATGCCATTCGGGAAAAGCCGGGTGATCTTTTCAACGAACACCTCATCATGGTCTTCTAACGTCGGACTCATCGACACACCGATCACGGTGTTTCGCTGCAGGACAAACTGCGTGATCAGGAGCACGATCCCAAAACAGACAAAAATCATGAGAAGAAGCCCTAATAGCTTACGTCCCAAGCTCTCCTCTTTTACCGGTTGGTCGGTATTTTGATGTTCATCTGTCATGTCAGCGTCGCGATCCAATCCCATCTTTACGGTGTCCCAATTCTATCAAAGGGATAAAAACGAAAAATCATGCGTCCTTCAACATCACGCAAAGCAAAGGGTCCCATACTGCGGCTGTCGTGACTTACCGAGCGATTATCGCCCATCAGGTAGTATTCATCCGCGGCCAATATCACATTGGCAAATCGCACATCTCTTATCTCGGTCAAGACACCTTCGGGAAGGTAGGGTTCGTTAAGCATGATCCCATCGATAAAGACATTCCCACCACTCAGAATTACGTGCTCCAAAGGAAGCCCCACCACACGCTTAATAATGTATTTTTCTTCCTCACTATCCGTGCGGCCCCGCATATCGACCGTGACAATATCGCCTCTTTTTAACCCGCCCGAGAGGTGCTTTGAAATTTTCTCCACGAAAATCCCGTCCCGTTGTTCCAATGTGGGCAGCATAGACGATCCGACGACCGTATTATGCTGCAGGGCAAAGGATCGGATCAGGAACACAAGCGCGAAAGCCATGATAAATGTCAGGAAAAAACCGACAAGCTGTCGTCCAAAAGAGGGCGGCTTCTTGTTTTTTGCTTTTGGAGACCTCAAATGAAGGCCGTCAAAATACGCCTCCAAATTGTCTTGACATGCTAGATTGTCGGGCCTTTTATTCATGCTTCGTCCGGATCCTTTTTGGCGATGGCAAGGCCAAGTTCATCTAATTGCTTTTGCGCCACATAATAAGGCGCGCCCGTCATCACGGATGAAGAATTTTGTATTTTCGGGAAGGCGATCACCTCGCGAATACTCTCCTCGCCCACAAGCAACATCACGATGCGGTCAAGGCCGTAAGCCAACCCGCCGTGCGGCGGCACCCCGAAACGGAAGGCCGACAAAAGAAAGCCAAACTGTTCTTCCGCCTGCTCTTCAGTAAAGCCGAGCAACTTAAACATACGTTTTTGCAAATCCTGACGATGGATACGAATACTGCCGCCCCCAAGCTCCGTCCCGTTCAAGACCATGTCGTACGCACGCGCCCGAACCTCCCCCGGGTTCGTATCGAGCATCTCGATATCCTCCTCCATTGGCGAGGTGAATGGGTGGTGCTTGGCCACATAACGCTCCGTCTCTTCTGACCATTCAAGCAGGGGGAACTCTGTCACCCAACAAAATTCAAAGCGCCCTTTGGGGATGAGGTCGCGGCGCTTAGCCACCTCGATACGAAGGTCGCCTAAAGACTCTAACGCCGTCATGCGATCCGCATCGGCCCCGATGAGAAGCTGAGCATCCTCAGCGGCGTTTGCGCGCTTTAACGCTTCTTTCACAAAAGAAGCATCACAGAATTTCGCAACAGAGCCCTTGCTTTCGCCGTCCTCGCCTAAAGACAGCCAGGACAGTCCCTTGGCCCTCGTATTTTGTTTCACAAAGCTTGAAAGGCCGTCAAGTTCTCTGCGTGACATCGAGGCGCCACCCGGTACGGCGATCGCGGCGACGATGCCGCCCTCATCGATGGCATTTTTGAACACTTGGAAATCCGTTTTTTGAGCAAGATCCGAAAGATCCGCAATCTCCATCCCAAAACGAAGATCCGGTTTATCTGAGCCAAAGCGCGCCATCGCGTCGCGCCAGGTGATACGGCGAATCGGAAGCGTCAGTTCAAAATCGCAAAACTCACGCATCAGGGTCTGCAAAAAGCGCTCGTTCACGTCAAGGACATCCTCTTCGCCGACAAAGGCCATCTCGATGTCAATTTGTGTAAACTCCGGTTGACGGTCGGCGCGCAAATCTTCATCTCTAAAACAACGCGCGATCTGCATGTATTTGTTATAGCCCGCAAGCATCAGGAGCTGCTTATAAAGCTGGGGTGACTGCGGCAGGGCAAAGAAGCGTCCGGGGAATACGCGTGAGGGCACAAGATAGTCGCGCGCGCCTTCCGGCGTACTTTTGATGAGTGTCGGTGTCTCCACATCGATAAAGCCTTCCCTATCAAAGAAATCACGCGTGATTTTCGTGATGCGATGCCGCGCCAAAAGTTTTTGCTGCATGCCGGGGCGCCTTAAGTCCAAGAAACGATACTTCAGTCTCAGATTCTCATTGACATCGATATCCTCCTCAATGTAGAAAGGCGGTGTCTCCGACTCGGAAAGAATGCGAAGATC
>DIRK01000047.1:66761-67076 GCA_002427535.1 Mageeibacillus sp. UBA5438
TTGCCCTTCACGGCCAGCACATATTCGCCTCGCACTCCCGCCGCTTTTTTCTGCACATCCAATGGTGAATCGTCGTCGACGACAATCTGAACCTCCCCTGCGATGTCGCGCAATGTGATGAACAAAAGACCGCCCAAATCGCGCTGCTTGTGGCACCATCCCATCAGGATCAATTCTTCGCCGACCATTGCCTCGGTGACATCACCTGCAAGGCAACTTCTTCTCCAATTTCCCATTGATTCACTCATGCTTCAAACCTCCTGCGGTATTTAAACTAAAAATACGTTCTTTTTTATTCGCGGGCCAACAAGGTCG
>DIRK01000024.1:0-1474 GCA_002427535.1 Mageeibacillus sp. UBA5438
ATCGTCCTGCACAACTGCGGTTACATTAACCCCGAAGACATCCGCGAATACATCGGAGTGGACGGCTACCAGGCACTTTTGAAAGTGCTGACCACCATGTCACCCGAAGAAGTCATTGACGTTGTTACAGCCTCAGGACTTCGCGGCCGCGGTGGCGCAGGATTCCCTACCGGATTGAAATGGAAGTTTGCCGCGGGGAACATAGCCGATCAAAAATACATCATCTGTAACGCTGACGAAGGCGACCCCGGTGCCTTTATGGACCGCTCCGTACTCGAGGGTGATCCGCATGCCATCTTAGAAGCGATGGCCATCGGCGGCTACGCCATCGGTGCGACAGAAGGATGGATTTACGTGCGTGCAGAATACCCCACCGCCGTAAAACGTCTCCGAATCGCCATCGATGAAGCCAAAGCCATGGGGCTTCTTGGCAAGAATATTTTGGGCTCAGGCTTTGATTTTGACATCCGCATTAGACTGGGCGCGGGCGCCTTTGTCTGCGGTGAAGAAACAGCCTTGATTGCCTCCATTGAAGGCAAACGGGGCATGCCGCGCAACAAGCCCCCCTACCCCGCAAACGAGGGCCTTTGGGGCAAACCCACGATCATTAACAACGTAGAAACATTAGCGAATATTCCTGGCATCATCCGAAACGGGGCAGACTGGTTCCGTTCGATCGGTACTGAGAAGAGTCCCGGAACGAAAGTATTCGCCTTAGGCGGCAAGATCACGAACACGGGGCTCGTCGAAGTCCCGATGGGCACAACCCTTCGCGAAGTCATCGAGGACATCGGAGGGGGCTGCCCGAATGGCAAGACATTCAAAGCCGTCCAAACAGGAGGTCCCTCGGGGGGTTGTCTGACCCGTGAAGCGCTCGATGTGCCGATCGATTTTGACCGGCTTGTCGAATTGGGTTCCATGATGGGATCAGGCGGCATGATCGTGATGGATGAGGATAACTGCATGGTCGATATCGCGCGCTTCTTCTTGGACTTCACGGTCGATGAATCCTGCGGCCAGTGCACACCCTGCCGTGAGGGGACGAAGCGGATGCTCGAAATCCTCGACAAAATCACCTCCGGAGCTGCCATTGAACAGGATCTTTATGATCTGCGTGAATTAGCCGAAAATATCAGTCTCACTTCCCTGTGCGCCCTAGGACAAACCGCACCGAACCCGGTGCTGTCGACCATGGAACACTTCATGGACGAATACCGGGCCCATGTCATTGACAAACGTTGTCCTTCGAGTGTCTGCAAAGATCTCATGGGCTATTACATCAATGAGACATGCCGGGGCTGCACCAAGTGCGTACGCGTCTGTCCGGTCGACGCGATTACCGGGAAAGTCAAAGAACAGCATTATATCGATCAGGCCATCTGCATTCGCTGCGGTGCCTGTTATGAGATCTGTCCCTTTGACTCGATCGAGAAACGTTAAAGAGGAAGGAGTCCGAAGATGAAAGACGAGAAAA
>DIRK01000024.1:1722-7766 GCA_002427535.1 Mageeibacillus sp. UBA5438
CACCGTCACGGGATTCGCATCCCCTCACTGTGTTATCTGAAAGGCACCAATGAGATCGCCGCCTGTCGCCTTTGCGTGGCCGAAGTCGAAGTGAACGGCCGTCCGATGCGCGGCCTGCCTGCGACCTGTGTCTTAAAGGTTGAAGAGGGTATGGTTGTCCAAACCAATACACGGAAGGTCAGAAACGCGGTCAGAATTAATCTGGAGCTGATTCTTGCCAACCACGATATGAACTGCCCGACCTGCTTGAGGAACGGCACCTGCGAACTGCAAAAGCTATGCGAAGAACGAGGTATCGACGGCGTCCGCTTTGAAGGCGCCAAGCGCCCCGTAACCATCGACCAGCTCTCCCCTTCCATAGTGCGTGATACGAGCAAATGTATCCTCTGCGGGCGTTGTGTCAGCACCTGTAACCAAGTACAGGGCCTGGGCGTTTTGGCGTTCACCCATCGCGGTTTTAACACCGAAGTTGGCCCCGCATTTGACTTTAGCATGCGCGACGTCAACTGCGTGTACTGCGGCCAGTGCATTGAGGCTTGTCCTGTGGCCGCCCTGCATGAAAGACGCCATATCGATGACGTTTGGGATGCGCTTGACGATCCTCAAAAAGTGGTCGTCGTCCAGACCGCGCCTGCGGTCAGAGCATCACTGGGCGAAGAGTTTGGCTACCCGGTCGGCACACCTGTCACCGGTAAGATGACCGCCGCTTTGCGGCAGATTGGCTTCGACTACGTGTTTGATACCAACTTCTCCGCGGACTTGACGATCAGCGAAGAGGCCAATGAGTTACTTCACCGCCTGAGAACGGGTGGTACCCTGCCCATGATCACCTCCTGCTCACCCGGATGGATCCGTTTTTGCGAGATGTATCACCCTGACTTTTTGCCCAACCTGTCCACCTGCAAGTCGCCTCAGAACATGATGGGCGCGCTTGTGAAATCGTATTTTGCGGAGGTGATGAACCTTGACCCCAAAAATATTGTGGTGGTCTCCTGCATGCCCTGTATTGCGAAAAAATCAGAAGCCGACCGCGACGAACTTGAAGTCGACGGCATCCGCGATGTAGATTTCTCAATCACGACGCGTGAACTGGGCGACATGATCAAAGAAGCGGGCATTGATTTCCGTGAGCTGAAAGATGAGGCCCCAGATAGCGTGCTCGGTGATTACACCGGCGCCGCGGTGATCTTCGGCGTCACAGGCGGCGTCATGGAAGCCGCGCTCCGCACGGCGGCCGACGTGCTCACAGGCCAAGATCTCCCCGACTTTGAATACAAATCTGTACGCGGATTGCAAGGCATCAAGGAGGCCTCGGTCACCGTGCCGCTTGACGGAGTCGACACGGAACTCAAGGTGGTCGTCTGCTCGAGCGTCAAGCAGGCAGACGCCGTCTTAAAAGCGGTCCGCAAGGGCGAGATGGTATGTCACTTCATCGAGGTCATGGCATGCCCCGGCGGCTGTATCCACGGCGGTGGCCAGTCCTATGTGTCCGCCCGCGAGCGCATGGACGCTGACCCGCGGCTTGCCCGCGCAAACGCGCTCTACAGCGAGGATGAGCGGCAGGTCATTCGCAAATCGCATCAGAATCCTGAACTCGTCCAATTGATCGAACGTTTCCTCGGAAAACCCAATAGCGAGGTCGCGCATAAGTACCTTCACACGCATTACTATCCAAGGTCTTACTACGACCAGATGACACTGGAAGAGTGCCTGGAAGAAGGCATCATTTAAGCTTGTTTGTCTCTTGTTTCCTTAAGGAAGCGGCCCGTTCGGGCCGCTTCTCTTTTTATTTTTGTGATTAGGGTTTTCCTTTGATGGCATAAAACCTTTTTTGCAGCTCGGGATGATCCTCCGGGTTTAAAAGGACTGTTTGCTCTTTTATCTGCCAACGATGCCCCGACGCTTCTAAGGTGAGGAGCGTGTAGAGCCCCTGGCCACCCTTCTCATGGTAGACGTAAAGACCCACCGTCCCGTCATCGTGTTCGTAGATCGTCTCACTTAAAAGAATGGTGGGACTTCTATCAAAGCCAAACGCTTCTAGCGTAATATCCCCCTCCCCTAACAAATAGCGTTCGGCCACAAGCGGCGCCTGACATTCGAGCGTCAGCCGGTAGAGCGTGAACCATGAAAATAAAAGAATCAGAACCGCGATCAGCAGTCCTGCAAGTGTGAGCGCTAAGCGCTTCTTTTCAACAACGCGGTATTTGCGCAGGGCTTTAAAACCCAGATAAAGAAAAGGGATGACGATTAAGACGGCGATTCCAATGTATACGATAAGCGTATCCTTCATGCGCCCTCCTATAAAACCTTGCTCAAAAATGCTTGAGTGCGGCCCTTTTTTGGATTTTCAAAAAGTTCCGTAGGAGATCCTTCTTCGAAGATAATACCCTCATCCATGAAAAGAATGCGGTCTCCCACCTCTTTCGCAAAACCCATTTCATGCGTGACGACAACCATGGTCATTCCCTCGTAGGCCAATTGTTTCATGACGCCCAGCACCTCTCCTACCATTTCAGGGTCAAGGGAGGAGGTGGGTTCGTCAAAGAGCATAATCTCGGGGTCCATCGCCAGGGCACGCGCAATCGCGACGCGTTGTTTTTGGCCGCCGGATAAGCGGCTCGGATACTCGTCGTTTTTATCCGAAAGACCCACCTTATGAAGTAATTTAGCCGCCTTTTCCTGGGCGCTTTCAAAGGACATCCCCTTAAGCTTGATGGGAGCGAGCGTGATGTTTTCCATCACGGTCATATGCGGGAAAAGATTGAATTGCTGGAACACCATGCCCACCTTCTGGCGTAGCTTATCGAGCTCCTTTTTTTGCTCTAGGAGTGAAATCCCGTCGATGATGATTTCTCCCTTGGTCGGTTCTTCGAGCAGGTTCAGGCAACGCAAGAAGGTACTTTTCCCGGACCCGCTAGCCCCGATGACACAGACCACTTCCTGCCGATGGATCTTCGTAGTCACACCCTTTAATACTTCTAAGGGTCCAAAATATTTATGAAGATCAATGACATTAATCACTGGCACGCATCCTCCTTTCAAGCTTATTCAATAATCCTGTTAAAATCGTGGTGATGTAAAGATAAATGAGAGCGACCAAGATGAAAGGGGTATAGGCATCAAAGGTCCTGCCGCGTACAATGTTGCCCGCGCGCGTCAAGTCATCAAGGGCGATGTAGCCCGCGATCGCCGTTTCTTTTAAAAGGACAATGAATTCATTTCCCAAAGCAGGCAATATATTTTTAACGGCCTGCGGGATGACGATGTAGCGCATCGACTTGCCGTATGAAAAACCAAGTGAACGCGCGGCTTCCATCTGACCTTTATCCAGCGCCATAATTCCCGCCCGTATGAGCTCGGATACATAGGCACCGCTGTTCAAGCCAAAGGCGATCGACGCGACCATAATCTTAGGCAAACTGCTCGTTCCCAAGATGGCATAGTAGATGAGCACGAGCTGGACGACCATGGGTGTCCCGCGGATAATATCCACATACAGGGTACTCAGTTTTTGCAACCAGCTGATTTTACCGAGTTTGGCCAAGGCAAGAAACAGACCGATGAGAATCCCGATCGCGGCAGCGTATACCGTGAGTTGCAGTGAGACGCCGAGGCCCCGCAAAAACTGTAGGTACCGCTGCTCGCGGATCAGGTTGTAATAGATGGCATCCGAAAGGCGCCGCATGAAATCGCCCACTTAAACGATGCCCCTTATCCGATGGAATATTTGTTCACGAGCGCTTCAATTTCGCCGTTCGCCTTCATGTCCTTCAAGACCTCGTTGATTACCTGCTGAAGCTCGGTGTCTCCCAGTCGAACCGCCAGTGCGTATTCTTCGTCTTCGGAAGGTTTTTCATCCAATAGCTTCAATCCGCCTTGGCTTTCGACCAACATCTGTGCAGGAAGATCGTCAATAATGACAGCGTCAATATTGCCATTTTTCAAATCGAGCGCGGCTTCAATGCCACTGTTAAAACGAATGACATCCGCACCTTCAATGTCACTTGCCACACCGTCGCCCGTTGTGGCATTTTGCACGCCGATCTTCTTACCTTCTAAGTCTACGACACCCAGGATCGTGTCATTGTTGTCCTGCACGATGATCACCTGGACAGCCTTAAAGTAAGTATCGGTAAAGAGCACCTGCTTCTCCCGATCGGGTTCTATCGTAAAGCCTGCCCCGATGAAGTCAATTTTTCCGGATTTTAAGGCCGCCGGCAGCGGGTCAAAATCCATGTCTTCGACTACCAGTTCGACGCCCAGTTTATCCGCGATCTTCTGGGCAATCTCAGCGTCAATGCCTATGACCTTTCCGCCTTCTCGCGTTTCAAAGGGAGCAAACTCAGCGTTGGTCCCCCAAATAATTTGTCCCTTTTGCGCGATTTTGTCCATGGTGTTTATTTTTTTACATCCAAACGGCACCAAGACAAGTGCTAAAACCAAGATTAATAATGATAATTTTTTGTAACAACTCACCGCAATATGTCCTCTTTCAATTTTCTGTTCTTGATCATACAAAATTTCGCCCGCCATGACAATGTATATATATTAGAGATATTTTCATAATTATTTCGCTAACTGTAGCTATTTGCCCAATTTTCTTTACTTGTATTCAATTATACTGCTTATATATTCATTTTTGAACATATAGATTCAACGCGCTTTTCTTTTACCCGCTTTCAGTTATAATCTTGCAAGGGGGTGTCCTTTGTTTCAACTGCTGTCGCTTTTAAGCGGGCTTTTATTGGCCATCATGATCTTCATCAACGGGCGCTTGACGGTTCAAGTCGGCGTCTTTCAGGCGACGGCCATTATTCACGCGGTCGGCGCCGTTTTTGCCTTTGTGGTATGCCTCATCCGAAAAGAAAAGCCGCTCCCCAAAAGCCACTCGCCCTGGTGGTTTTACCTCGGCGGTGTCGTCGGTGTGTTCACGGCTGTATTTAATAATTTTTCTTTTGGCAAGATTAGTCTGACAAGCATTGTCGCGCTCAACTTATTGGGACAGGCACTGTTCTCCATCGTGATTGACATGACCGGGTGGTTTGGCATGACGCGCCGTCCAGTTTCCAAATCGAGCGGGATCGGGCTTTTATTCTGCCTCGCCGGCATCGTCATGATGCTTGACCAGACGGTATTGGATGCTTCTCTGGCGGTGTGGTTTTCGCTCCTCACAGGTATTTCGATCGTTGTCTCGCGCTCTATTAACGCGCGGCTGGCAGAGCGCATCGGCGCCCTGCCGGGTTCCTTTGTCAACCATATTGCCGGATTCCCTGTGACGGTGCTTCTTGCTATTTGGGCCGCCGAAAAACTACCCCTCATTCAGTTCGACAACCCTTGGAGTTTTTGGATTTACACGGGCGGTATCTTGGGCGTCGGCGGGGTTGTCCTTTTCAATATTCTGGTGCCGAAAATTTCACAATTCAGCCTGACCGTACTCACCTTCGTCGGCCAGATTTTTACAAGCTTCATCATCGACCTAGCCACAGGCCAAACGGTCGATGACGCTTCGTTCACGGGCGCGCTCGTCATTAGCGCCGGCATCGCCCTGAATCTTCTCATTGAGTTTTATAGCAGCCGCAAGAACAAAAAATCTTCGGCGCCTAATTGATTCGTTCAATCAACTTCTTGTAAAACCGAAGCATCCGGCCGACGTTTTCAACCGTCAGGTGCTCACCTGTGCCGTGGACTAACGCGAGCTCTTCCTCATTCAGGCGCAGTGGCTGGAAGCGGTACACATCATCCGCGATATTTTCATAATGGCGGCTGTCTGTCCCTCCGGCCATGAGGTATGGGATGACCACGGTGTTCGGAAATTCCTCTTCAATCAATATTTTCAATCGATGGTATGAGGCAGAGTCGATCGAGGCCGTCTTGCTCGGCTCTTCGATCGCTAAGGGGCGCACCGTGTAATCAAGCCCTGAGACTTGCTTCATATGAGCCAGCACCTTCTCGGTGGTATCGCCTTGCAAGACGCGCATATTGGCCGTGCAAGTCGCCTCCTTGGGCAACACGTTCGGGGCGGATCCCGCTTCGGTCATCGTGAA
>DIRK01000024.1:8158-31212 GCA_002427535.1 Mageeibacillus sp. UBA5438
CCGACACTCGTATGATCGGGCGGTGTAGAGGAATGACCTTCCTCACCCGTGAAGGTAAATTCAAAACTGGCGTTGGCTTTTTCAGCTAACCCTACAACAGCCACGGGGTTCTCAATCCCCATCGTCTGGCCATCCGCGACCGCGCCCCCCTCATCGAGCACAAAGTCGAAACGCATGTCCTGCGACTCAAACCATTCGACCATCTTCATAGCACCGTGGCGTCCGTTCACCTCCTCGTCGTAACCAAAGGCAAACCAAAGATCACGGGCGGGTGTAAAGCCTTCTTCTAACAGCATCTCGACGGTTTCCATGAGGCCAATGATGGAGCTTTTGTTGTCAAGCGAGCCTCTCCCCCATACGCGTCCGTCTTCGAGGGCTCCCGAAAAAGGTCCCCCGTGCTCCCAGCCTTCTTCTATGGCCGGCACCACATCGTAGTGCGCCAAGAAAAGGGCCGGAAGTGCCGCCTGGTCTTTTCCCTTCCAATGGTAGACGGGACTGTAGTTGTTAATCAGATGGTATTCGAGCTTTTCATGGACCCGCGGATAAGTGTCCTTCAAAAATTCAAGAAATTCACCAAATACGGGAAGATCCATCTTGTCCAAATCAAAATGCGAAATCGTACGATAACGCACCGCCTCACCGAGGTGTAATGCCGCTTGTTGTGTTCTTGTTTCCATTGCTGTGTGTCTCCTTCTAACGTGTTCTAACACTTAAATGCCGATATAGTATCCCAGGTATAGCCAGCCCAAACTTAAGACCGCCAAAGCCAATTGAAGCCGTATTTCAAAACGCAGCCATCGCGTATAGCCCACAGGCGAAAAACCAAGGCCAATCATGAGCGCCGCGTTTGTAGGGTACAAAAGGTTGGAAAATCCGTCCCCGAATAAAAACGCCTGCACGGCCAGCTGACGTGATAACCCTGTTACATCGACAATAGGCAATAGGAGCGGCAAGACAAGAAAGGCCTTGGCCGATCCTGAACCGATGAAAAAGTTCAAGACCAAGATAAAAAGCCAAAGCCATAAGAGGGCAAGTTGAGGACTCATCATACCCAGGCGGCTGACGGCCTCATAAAGAATCGTATCCATCACGCCGCCCCGCACCGCGATCTGGCGGATACTCATCGCCATGAGAATCAACAGGATGGCCGGCGCTACGCCCAAAAGTCCCGATAAAAGCGCTTGTCCCATCGATTTTGCCTTCATGACGCGGGCCGCAAGGACGCTTACGACAGACCCCAAAAGAAAGAGAACCGCAATGAGCGGGAAGCTGATATCCGACAGTGCGGGCACAAAGAAGGAGCCGAGTAAAATGATCACCATGACGATCAGGAAAAGAGAGAATAGTTTGAGCGCGCGGTCAATGCCGGGCGGATACGACAACGTCGGCTCTTCTTTCAGTTCCAGATCCTCGCGATAAGAAAGCGAACGAGAGGGATCCCTTTCAACACGTTTAGCGTAGCGGCGCAAGAAGAACTGGAGCAAAAGCGCCGATGTGATGAAGATGGCGATCCTGTACGGTGTCGCAGAGTAAAGCGGGAGATCCGCGAGCTTTTGTGCCACGCCTAAGGTAAAGGGATTGAAGACCGCGGCGCCAAAACCGACGCCGGCCGACAAGAGGCTCATGCCAAGGCCCACCAAGGAATCCCAACCCATTTTCCGTGAGAGGATCAGGCAAAACGGCACCAGGATAATTAACTCTTCAAAAATACCGAAGGTGGCGCCAAAGAGCATGAAGAACAAACTGACCGCGATAAGCAGTCGATATTTTTGATCCGAAAAACGCGTAATCAGGCGATCCATCAGGCGTTCTACCATGCCGCTTTGTAAGAGCACCGTAAAGCTTGCGCCCAAAAACAACAGGAAGATAATGATCACCCAAACGACCGCGGCGCCGGGGGCTGCTAATACTTCAAAAGGCGCGATGAACCAGAGCCAAGGCGGATAAGAAGGGCGGTCGATATAGCGAAAAGAACCCTCGACAATCATTTCACGACCCTCCACAAAGAGACGGTCGTAGCTGCCGGCCGGAAGCACCAAGGTGAGGATTCCGGCGGCGATCATGAGGGCAAGGAGTGTTCCAAGCGAGAAGAAGTAGGATCGTTTGCCGATGCTGAGCGATTTTTTATTCATCGTGACACCTCTCTTGGATCCAAAAGATGCCTTTAGGCATCGAGGCGGACCGCACGCTTGAGTAAAAGGTAGAGCCAGAAGGCTGCCATCACAAGGAGAAGCGTGATGCCGGTCATGAGCAGGAGAAGATGAAGATTATGCTTGGCGATCATGATTTCGATCACAAAGAGGATCGTTAAAAGCGCAACGGCGGTCACTATCTTGCCAAATGCTGAGGCTAAAAAACGCGTACTCAGCTTTAACTCGGGTGGCGAAAATCCAGCCTTTTTCTTTGCGCTTGATTTTTTCGTATTCGTCCTCTTCTTTGTACCGGCCATCTCCCACGCCTCCTTTACACATGATACTATGATTTCCGACAGATCGTGAACGAAAGGAATAAAAATTAGGATGGACGGGATTATTGCCTATGCCCTCGCGCCGGAACTAAATGACATGCTGCAAGGCTCTTTTGTGGAGCGCATTGCGATGGAAGACCGTCACCGCCTAACATTGACCTTGTTTTCCTCCGACCGAAGAAAACATTATTTGACGCTTTCAGCGAACCCGACCACGCCCTACCTGGCGCTGTCACCGCAATCGCCCCCCAGGGGGATGAACCCGCCTCCCGCGTTTGCCATGTATCTTAGAAAGCATTTGCGGCGCGCAAAGCTTCTTAAAGTGACCTCTCCCGACTGGGAGCGCGTGTTTGTCTTCCAGCTGATCGCCCTTGACGAATTAGGCGATGAGCGCGAACTTCAACTGATTTTTGAATGCATGCCCCGGACCGCGAACATCGTTTTAATCAACCGCGATGCGGTCATCATGGCGGCGATCCGCCATGTGGATCACCGGGTCAATCGCGTCCGTGAGATACTCCCCGCGCACCCTTATGTGCCACCCCCGCCGCAAAACAGAAAAACAGTGCCAGAGATCCTTCAAATGACGACGGAGTCATTTTTTTCGGATTTGGATCAAAACACTCCCTCCGGTTGGGCCGTGACTCGGTCCATCGGGGGCTTTTCGCCCCTTTTGGGCGATGAGGTCGCCAAGCGGGCCGGGATTGACGCCGCGATCCCGCTGGGCGCCCTCGACCGCGATGCTCAAGGGGCCTTTTTCCGTGAAGCGCAGGCGCTTTGTCAGTCCATTGTTGCGAATGATTTTAGGCCCGCGATCTACTACGACGCCCCTGAGGGCGAGGCCCGGCGGCGACCGATCGCCGTGCACGCCGTCCCTTTGACACAATTTCATCACGCGCGCTATTTTGACACGCTCTATGAAGCATTCTTTATCTACAACACCGCTACAGCAACGCTTGAACATTTTCTAAGGGGCCAACAGGCGCTCCAAAAAAAGCTCAGCGATAGAATCAAACACGCTCGAAAAAAAAGAAAACTCCACGAAGACGATCTGGCCGAAGGTGAAGAAGCGGAGCTTGACCGCCTGAAGGGCGAACTCATCCTGGCTTACATTCATGCCATCCCGGCGGGGGCGGAACAGATCGCGCTTGACAACTATTATGCGCCGGGAGAAAAAGTTATTTGTGCACTTGACCCCACACGTACGGCGGCCGAAAATGCCAATCGCTATTTTGCGAAATCGAAGCGCAAAAAAAGAAAATGGGAGGCCGCTCAAAGTCTTTTAGCAGATGATCTCGACCGGTTAGCCTGGTTGGAATCTCTTTTAACCACGTTGCGTTTCGCGGACACACAAGAGGATCTTGACGCAGTGCGCCAAGAACTTGAATCAGACGACCGTCAGGCGAATGTGAAAGTTGACAGTCCCGGCTCACAGGGGATGCCCGGGCGTCCCGCGTCAAAAAAGAGGCGTCAGCAGCAGAGCTTTATGCAAAATAAAAAGGCGGGCGCTAAAAAGGATGCCGGCCGGGGGGATAAACCCCTTTCGCCCAGAAAATTTCGCTCCTCAGAAGGCTACACACTTGCCTCGGGCCGCAACAATTTGCAAAACGACCAGCTGCTTCGAAAAGCCGCGCGCGCCGATCTGTGGTTCCATGTGAAGGACCAGCCGGGGTCCCATGTATTGGTGGCTTCCCAGGGCCAGGAGATCCCCGAACAAACCATCCTTGAGGCGGCGGGGATTGCCGCGTGGTACTCAGGGGCGGGACGAACGGGCGTGGCGGTCGAAGTGGATTATTGCGCGGTACGGGACGTAAAAAAAATCCCGGCTTCAAGACCGGGAAATGTGAGTTATAAGAATTATAAGACGCTCTATGTCAAACCCTTGGACCCAAAGGTATTGGAGTCCTTTTAGTTATCAGCTGACTTTTTCTTTGTTTGCATTTTTCATCGCTTCCCAGTTATCCTTGTCGTAGCGAATCGCTTCTTTTGCAAAATCACCCGTCTGCAGGCATTCCCAAAGCGCGATCTTCTCATGTTCGCGTGCAATCTTTTCCGAGAAACGAGAATCTTCAAGCGATACGACACAACCGCAATATTTTTGACGGTACAAGTCGATGTCTTTGGCCATGGTCTGACCGTCGCGGTAACCGTCCCGCCAATCGTAAGGAATGAATTGTATCTGATGGTTGGCAGCGGCTTTTTCGCCTTCTTGCAAAATCAGATCGCGATCTTGGTAGGGGCTGACCAGCAAGGTCGTGCTAAACGCGTCAAAACCTTCTTTAACGGCCTCCTGCGCGACACAGTCCATACGAGTCATATAACAATAACGGCAGCGCTCACGCCCGTCCTCGGCCCGCTTAATCCATTCCTCTGCAAGGGAGCACCCTTTGATCATCAGGGGGACATCATAATGGTCACTGACCTTGAGCGCGTTTTCAAGGCGGCGTTGCCATTCCACATTCGGATGAATGTTGGGGTTATAAAAGAGTAGCGTCACATCGACGCCATCCTCCAGAAGACGTTCGAGCGGCCACATGGCACAAGGTCCGCAACACATATGAAGTAAAAGCCGATTAAATGGAAATTCCTTTGTCACTGATAATGTTCCCCGTCTTGTTCCAGATCCGCCGTGTCCAGTATATCTTGCAACGTAACCTGTCCCAATGTCGTAACATTTCTCTCATTTTTCGAAATATATGGCAGACCCAGATGCGAAAACCCACCGCGCGTCAATATTCGTCCCCTGGGTGTTTTGGCGATGAAACCGATTTGCATCAAGTAAGGTTCGTAAATATCTTCAATCGTGACCGCGTCTTCGCCGGTCGACGCCGCCAAGGTGTCAAGGCCTACCGGCCCCCCGTCGTACATCTCAGCCATGACGCGCATGATGAGTCGGTCGTTGCCGTCAAGGCCGACAGGATCAATGTCGAGCGCAGAAAGCCCCATATCACAAATGGCGTTGTTGATCACGTTATTACCCTTCACCTGCGCGTAGTCACGCATACGGCGAAGAAGGCGGATCGCCACGCGCGGAGTCCCGCGGCAGCGCGTCGACAGCTCTTTTAAGCCGTCCTCATCAATCCCCACGCCAATCAATGACGCGTAGCGCGCTAAAATTTGGGACAACTCCGAGGGCTCGTATAAATCGAGTCGTTGGATCATGCCAAAGCGGTCCCGCAAAGGTGAGGTCAAAAGGCCGGCACGCGTCGTCGCGCCGATCAGTGTGAATTTCGGAAGATCAAGGCGGATGGAACGGGCGGACGGGCCCTTCCCGATCAGGATATCGAGTGCGTAGTCTTCCATCGCGGGATACAAGATCTCTTCCACCGTCCGGTTCAAGCGGTGAATCTCATCGATGAAAAGTACGTCGTGCTCGTTCAGGTTCGTCAAAATCGCGGCCAGATCCCCCTGGCGTTCAATGGCCGGTCCGGAGGTGATGCGCATCTCCACACCCAATTCATGGGCAATAATTCCCGCAAGCGTTGTTTTGCCAAGGCCCGGAGGGCCGTAGAGTAAGATATGGTCCAGCGCGTCACCGCGCGCCCTTGTTGCCTGGATGGCGATGTCAAGGTTAGCCTTGACCTTTTCTTGGCCGTAATACTCCGCCCAGCGCCGGGGGCGCAATTGCGGTTCATCCACTTCCCCGGACAATGCCTTGCGCGAGAGAAATCGCTCCTCCTCATAGCACTCATCGATGTCTTCTGGCATGGTACTTTGAAATTCAAACATAATTATCCCCGTCCGTCGTGTGGATCGCACGATCCGCTAAGCCCTTAAATCACTGCCAGCTGGCCGAGCGCACGGCGCAGGAGCGATTCGACTGTATCATTTTCCTCTGTCCCCGCCCGCCGCAAGGCATCAATCGCCTCCGCGTTGCTGTAGCCTAATACCATGAGAGCCGCCAGCGTCTCACCCATAATATCGCCTGCCACATCGTGCCGCAGGCCCTCTTCTTGTTGTGTCGCGCTGAATTCAGCCATTTTCAGACCCGATTTTTTCAGTTTATCCGTCAATTCGAGGATCATACGGGCCGCGCTTTTTTTGCCGATGCCCTTCACTTGGGTGAGCCGCGCTGTGTCACTTTGCAAAATGGCCAGCGCAAAGGCATCGGGTGAGAGTGCATCGACTACCTGCAGGGCAAGCTTCGGTCCCACCCCGCTCACGGTCTGAACAAGCGTAAAGAGATTTTTTTCTTCTTCGGTGCAAAACCCAAAAAGCCCCATTTCATTTTCGCGCACATGCAAGCAGGTATGGACGGTCACCGTTTCACCCACCGGGGGCATTGACGCGATCATACCGGGCGCCATGTCAATATGAAAGCCGATTCCGCCTTGTTCGAGGATCAGGAAATCCTCTGATTTTCTTACAATACGACCTGAAATACTGGCAATCATGTTCTCTCCTTTATTGATATCCGCCGACGGCGAGGTGGCTTTCGTGATTACCTGAGTGCGCGTGACAAATCGCGACCGCGAGCGCATCCGCCGCGTCGTCGGGTTTGGGCATTTCCTTTAATCTTAAAAGCACGCGAACCATCTCTTGCATTTGTTTCTTGTCCGCTCGCCCGTATCCTGTCACCGCCAATTTCACCTGCATCGGCGTGTACTCGTAAACAGGCAAGAATGCGCGAGCCGCCGCGACGACCGCGACACCGCGAGCCTGAGCCGTGCCGATGGCGGTCGTGGTGTTACGACTAAAAAACAGTTCTTCAACAACAAAACAATCGGGTTGATAGCGGGAGGAAAGTTCAGCAAGTGCCTGATCAATGGCTAAAAGGCGCTCGGGGAAGGACGTATGGACTTCCGTTTTGATCACACCGTAGTCAAGCGCGGTAAGGCGCCTGTCCCGTACGCGTATGACACCGAAGCCTGTAATGGCGTAACCCGGGTCAATGCCTAGAATGATCACCTGTTCACCCCCTAATGGCAGTTACGAACGTTACTAGCGGGACATGAAAGTGTGCAATTCTTCAATATTTTTCTTCCAATTGATATCGTACATTTCCATTCCGCGTATGTATTTCATCGCTTCGTAAGTTTCAATCGGCAACATCATCTGATCAAAGGAATAGGAGCTGTAAGTGCCAAAGTTAAGGATGAAGCCCATGAACTCCGTATCCGACAAATTAGTCGTAATCGTGGGCATCAGCGCCTCCGCGGTAGAGGTCAACCGAGCCGGGTTGCTCTTTTTCATTTTCTCAAACAGCGAGAAGATGACCTTTCGCTGCCGCTCCATGCGTTTAAAATCAGAGTCGATCTTGCGAATACGTGAATAAGCAAGCGCCGACTTGCCGTTTAGCAGCGCGGGGCCCGCACCAAAAGATCCCAGGCCCTGGCCGGAGAGATACTTGGCTTCAGCAGCTGTGAGCTCAATCGTCACGCCTCCCACCGTGTCAATCGCTTTTTCAAAGCCCGCAAAGTCCGTGGCCATATAACGCGACACGTCAACACGGAAATTTCGCTGCACAGTCTTCATCAAAAGGCGCGGGCCTCCCCATGTATGCGCGGCATTAAGCATGTAGTTGGATAAATAGTATTTCCTGTAAGCGGGATCGGGATCGTCAGGAATGCTGACATAGATGGCCCGCATCAGGGAGGTGAGATGTAAAGACTTCGTCTTATTATTAATGGTCAAAAGCATCATCGAGTCTGAGCGCCCGTGACTGCCCGAATCGCGTGTATCTGAGCCGATGATCAGGATGTTCGTGATTTTTTTATCCTGTAACACGGGAATTTTCATCCCCTCCTTCATGTTCTCAGGAACATCAAGATGCGTTAAATCTTGTTCAATTTCAATCGGATCTTTAATGGGATCAAAGTTTCTCAAACCGACGATGAAGTACAAGTAGCCAAAGGCAAACGTGGCTGTCGCAAGGACTAAACCGGCGAGGATGCCCGCGATTGCGGCGACTAAACTTCGTTTTGTGCGAATTGTTTCTTCCATAGCGCCATTATACCGTAGCACCTGAAAAAACGGCAGAACCGCTGCCGTTTCATTCAAGGGCAAAATATGTCAAAATCAGGCGTCGAGCGTCTCGACACGTGCGATTCTTGATTTCCTTCTGGCCGCTGTATTTTTTGCGATCAAGCCGTCTGAAACAGCGCGGTCGATCTTCGCCTGCGCGACACGGGCCAACTCGTCCGCCTCAGGCAGACCTTGCTCTTTCGCAACAATGGCCTTCTTGACGATCGTGCGCAGTTCGCTTCTGCGGCTCTTGTTTGCGTCAGCTTTCGCCTTCGATGAGCGGACACGTTTAATGGATGATTTAATATTGGGCACGTTTGTTTCCTCCTGTGCTCTACTGTTAAGTGAACAACGCGTATTCTAACACGCAAGCCCTGACGGCGCAAGTTTATTGCAAAAGATTACGCTTCGGTGAAATCTTCAGCCAAAATCGCATAATAGCAGGCGTCTCCCAAAACATTTTGCTTCCTTAAAACCTGACGCATCCGCCCCTCATACTGCATCTTGCATTTTTTCATGACATTGCCGGAATGAACATTTTGGGGGTCATGGCAGGCCTCCACGCGATTCATGCCGACGTCTAAAAAGAAAAAACGGATGAGCCGTGAAAGTGCCTCTGAGGTATAGCCTTGGTGCCACCATGCTTTCCCGATACAGTAACCTATCTGGACCTTTCTGATGTGATCATTGCTCTTTACTGCACCGATACTGCCGATGGGGACATTGTCCTTTTTTGTGACGATGACCCATTCATAATAATCGGGGATGTCGTAACTGTTGATCCACACGCGAAGCAGATCTTTTGTGGTGTCAATACTTGCGTGCGGTTCCCAGGTCATATAGCGCGTCACATCAGGGTCACTGGCCCAGTTATGGTACATGGACCAAGCGTCTTGCAAGGTGAAGCGCCGTAATATGAGGCGCTCGGTTTCTAAAAGAACGGTCCCCTTATGTCGGATGGATCCAGTCATGACGGGTACTCCCATACGGATGAATTTGCTCTCATGTTATCATGAATTGTTAGCGAACAATGGGCTGGGCAAAGAACCGCCCGCCCTTCATTTATTAGGAGTAAAGAATGAGTCAAAAGAAAAAGGAAACAACAAAGACAAATGCGTTGCGCGTCATACCGCTGGGAGGCATGCGCGAAATCGGTAAAAACATGACCGTATTTGAATACGGCGACGAAATTATTATTATTGACTGCGGCATGGCCTTCCCTGACACCCGCATGCCGGGCATCGATATTGTCATCCCTGACTTTACCTATTTGCGGGAAAATCAAGAAAAAATAAGAGGCATTATCGTCACCCACGGCCACGAAGATCACATCGGGGCGCTCCCTTGGTTTATCAAGGAGTTTGACGTACCCATCTACGCGACGCCGATGGCGATGAAATTGATTGAAATCAAGCTTGAAAACTTCAGGCCGAAAGTTCAAAGCAAAAAACTACAGGTCATCCGCGCCAGTGAAACGCTCTTCATCGGGGATTTTCAGATTGAATTTATTCATGTCAACCACTCGATCGCCGATGCCGTATCAATCGCGCTTCACACGCCCGTGGGTACCGTCTACTTCACCGGCGACTTTAAGATTGACTATACGCCGACGACCGTCAAGCCGATCGATCTGGGCAAAATCGCTGAAATCGGCAACAACGGGGTGTTAGCGCTGATCTCGGAGAGCACGAATGTGGAACGGCCGGGGCACTCCCTGTCCGAACGCGAAGTGGGGAAAGCTTTTAAAGAGATCTTTTCTGAGGCCAAGGGGCGGATCATTGTCGCGACCTTCTCCTCCAATGTCTTCCGCCTGCAGCAAGTCATCTCAACGGCTGAAGCATTCGGAAAAAAAGTCCTCATCTTAGGGCGAAGCATGTTGAATGTTTTTGAAGCCGCTGACAGTCTCGGCTACCTCGACTATGAACCTTCGACAATCATCGATGTGCGCTCGATTGATAGTTTGCCCCCCGAAAAGGTGGTCATTCTTGCCACCGGCAGTCAGGGAGAACCCATGTCAGCGCTTTCACGGCTTGCTTTTTCCGAGCATCGGAGCACTGAAATCATGGAGGGCGATACGGTTATTTTGTCCTCCAGCATGGTGCCGGGAAACGAAGAGGCCATCTTCCGCGTGATCAACGAACTGTTTATGAAAGGCGCGGATGTCATCTATGAATCGCTGGCCGAAGTGCACGCCTCGGGGCATGCTGGCCAGGATGAGTTAAAGCAGATCATCGCGCTCACCCGACCGAAATATTTCATTCCCTCGCACGGCGAGTTTCGCATGCTGTACCGGCACGCCGAATTGGCAAGCCAGATGGGAATCCCCCACGATGCCATCATCTTGTTAAAAAATGGGGATATTCTAGAATTTACCGAAGAGGGGCAAGCGGAATTTGCCGGCTATACTGAAGGCGCGGGCATCCTAATTGACGGCTCAGGCATGGGCGATGTCGATGAATACGTCCTTCGCGACCGACTCCAGCTGGCCGATGAAGGCGTCGTCTCAGTTGTGATCGTCATTGACGCTGAAGCCAATCGCCTGTACAGCGAACCGGTGGTCGAGGCACGCGGATTCATCTATGAAAGCGAGATGAATCATGTAAAAAGCCTCTGCCAGAAACGTGTCAAAGAAATCGCGGACGAACTGTGGAAAAAGAAAAAGCCGCTGGGCGCCCATATGATGTCGGACGATATCCGCGACAAAATTCAAAAATCTTTGTTTGAATACACGAGGCGGCGACCCGTGGTCATCGTCTCTGTGGTCGCGATCTGAGATCAGTTATGGCCGCGCGATACACTGACAACGCTGTCGATGGCTTTGATGCGGCCGACTAATCGATCGTACTGTTCCTGGTTTTCAACTTCCACCGTAACAAGGAGGTTCGCGCTGATGTCGCGCGCCGATGACAGGCGCGCGGACTGAACCGACACTTGTTCTTCGGCGATCGCGGCCGAGATTTCCGCCAATAAATTGCTTCGGTCGCGCGCGATGATGCGAATGTTAACAGGATAAGTCCGATGCGATTCCCTGTCCTCATCGACCCAAAGGACATCGATCAGCCGTGAAGCGCGCTCCGCGTCCTCCGGCGAGCGGTCAAAGGCATTCAGAATATGGCGGATATTGGCGCAGTCAATACGGTGGATGGCCACCCCCATGCCGCGTGTCACATAGCCGATGATCTGGTCGCCCGGGACCGGGTTGCAGCAGCGCGACATTTTGACAAGCGCGTTCTCAAGCCCCTTCACCTTGACCGGCACCTCATTGTGTTTCTTCTTCTTTTTCTTGGCCGTGCGCGGCGGCTCCTGATCGAGGATGAGCGCTTCACTCACAAGGATATTGGCGGGATTATGAATCACCTGCCCTGACTTGGTGACCCGGTAGCCCAGTTTCACGCGCTCCTCTTCGGGCAGTGAACTCACATAGGCATCCCGGAGCTTAGGTACCACGCGGCCGGCCGGCAAGCCACCGTAGCCGACCCCCGCGAATAAATCGTCAATGGTGTTAAAAGAGTAGCGCTTTAAGATAGGCATTAAATATTCTTTTTTCAAGAGATCCGAGGTGTGAAAACCTGTTTTTTGAATTTCACGTTCAAGCAGTTCTCGTCCCCGCACAATATTCTCATCTCGACGCTCGCGCTTAAACCATGACGAAATTTTCGTACGGGCGGTACTGCTTTTCACCATAGCCAGCCAGTCTCGCGAAGGCCCTCTCACTTTGTCGGAAGTCAAGATTTCGACGATGTCGCCGTTTTTGAGCTCATAGGACAGTGACACCATACGGCCGTTGACCTTCGCACCGTACATCGAGTTTCCGATGTCACTGTGGATATGGTAGGCAAAGTCGATCGGTACCGCACCTGAGGGCAAGTTCACCACTTTTCCCATCGGAGTGAAGACGAACACTTCTTCGGGCAATAAGCCTTCTTTTAACGCATCCATATAATCGTGCGCGTCGCTCATGTCACTTTGCCATTCTAACAGCTGACGCAGCCATGACAGGCGCATTTCAAAGGTATCCTGTTTCCGGTCGGTCGCCCCCTCCTTGTACCGCCAATGCGCCGCGATTCCGTATTCAGCCGTGCGATGCATCTCCTCTGTGCGAATCTGGACCTCAAAAGGGATACCGCGATGACCGATGACGGTCGTGTGAAGCGACTGGTAACCGTTGCTTTTCGGCATGGCGATGTAATCACGAAAGCGTCCCGGAATAGGCTTATAAAGCTCGTGCACAAGCCCTAAGACGGCGTAGCATTCGCTGACCGTCGGCACAATGATGCGGGTGGCAAACAGGTCATAGATCTCGTCAAGCTGTTTGACCTGTTTTTTCATCTTGCGGTAGATGCTGTAGAAATGTTTCGGACGCCCTTCAATCTCCGCGCTGATTCCCATCTGGGCAATTTTTACGGTCAATTCTTCCGTGATTTCATTTAAATATTCTTCACGGTCCGAGCGCCTCTGCGATAGCATTCCGACCAATTCATAGTAGGCGTCCGGCTCGAGGTAGCGAAGACTTAAATCTTCCAATTCCCATTTGATCCGGTGGATACCAAGTCTTGCCGCCAATGGCGCATAGATGTCAAGCGTTTCGCGCGCGGTCGCGATTTGTTTATCGGGCTCTTTAAACTTCATAGTCCGCATATTGTGAAGCCGGTCCGCCAGCTTAATCAATACCACACGGATATCTTTGGCCATGGCCAAAAACATCTTGCGGAAATTCTGCGCTTGCATCTCCTCTTTAGAGGAATAGGAGATACGCGATAACTTCGTCACACCATCCACGAGCTCAGCGATATCGTCACCCAGCTGTTCCTTGATATCTTCGAGCGTGACCTCGGTGTCTTCGACTGTATCGTGGACCAGGGCGGCGGCGAGCGTATGCTCATCGACAATGCCCAAATCGAATAAGATTTTCATCGCGGCGACCGGGTGAATGATATAGGGTTCGCCTGTGGCTCTAAATTGTGTTTTATGGGCTTCTTTCGCAATCCGATACGCAACGCCGAGGGAGCCGTCATCCTCACGATGAGCGGCTTTTTTCCAACGATCGATGAACTCTTCCATCTCACGATCGATCTGGTGGAGTGTTTCCATTTGCTCTTTCGTATAAATGACGTTATCCGTCATGATCGGAGAACCCCCAAAGCCTCAAGAGTCCGCCACAGCGGCGATTCTGACAGAACCGGCCGGAGGCCGTTTCCATCGGAGATTCCCAGCTGAAAACCAAAAGCCGGGTCGCGCAGAAGGCTCAATAGACCCACTTCGTGAAATACAAGAAGGGCAAGGGTCACATCGAGTGCGTCTGCTTTCACATTATACCGATGTGAGACAAGCCACGCCAGACGAACAGGCGAAAATAAAAGAGGACGCCCATCGTCTTTGAACATCTCGATCAGCTGCCACAAGGCAGCAAACAAGTTTTGACTCAATTCGGGGCGCGTTGCAACCGGATATTGTGAGAGATCGTTACCCGCCGTTAAATAGTCGTAAAGAGACGCCGCCTCGCGGTCATTTTTTGTCTCAGCGGCAGGTCGCACATCGACGAGACGCAGTTGGACGGTTCTTCGATGATTCCACTCGTTTATCTCAGGGGCCGCGATCATATCGACCACATCGCCGATGTCATAAAATGCCGCCTCGTCGCCTCGCCCGAAGAAAAGCGCGTCGAAGCTTTGCATCGATTCGTCCGGTGATCGCAGGGTCAATTTGAGATGACGGCCGTTTCCCACTCGCGCGATCGACTCAATCGTAAAATTTTCAAGCCATACGACAAGGCGCTCAAAGCCTTCGCCGGTGGGTTCCATCGATTCGAGGTTTTCCACGGCCTGAAGCTCAAGCATAAAAGCCTCCGCCTTGATGTCAGCCCTGTGCGGGATCACGCGATCCTCGGGATCCAGTGTGTCAAAATAAAGGGCCATATGCTCTTCAAAAGCTTTAAGGTTATCGGCTTTAAGCGTCAGTCCCGCAGCCCCTGTGTGGCCACCATATTTTTCCAGGAACTGATCGGCCGTTCGGATGGCCTTGATCAGGTCAATATGGCCAAAAGAGCGCGCAGAGCCTGTGAGCCAGCCGTTGTCTTCATTCAAAGTAATCGCCGGAACCCGAAGCTTTTCCGCCATACGGGAGCTGACAATGCCCAATACGCCCGGATGCCAGTCTTTGCCGGCGACAATCGCGATGCCGGGACTTTCTGCCTTTGAGGTAACCGACAAAAGCGCCTGTGAGAAAACGTCCTGTTCCACTTCACGGCGCTTTTGGTTTAAAAGATCAAGCTCGGTGGCAAGACGGTCTGCTTCCTTTTTGTCGTTGGCTAAAAGTAAGTCCATCGCAAGCCGCACATCGCCCATCCGCCCGGCCGCGTTCAGCCTTGGTGCGACAGAAAATGCAATGTCGCGCGCATTGATCTTCTGTGTGTTGGTGCCTGATACGCGGCACACGGCCTTCAAGCCCTCCGGCGCGTCTTCTTGAAAACGTAGAATCCCCTCCCGGGCGATAATCCGATTCGCACCGAGTAATGGCACGACATCGGCAATCGTTCCGACCGACGCCAAGGTCACCAGGGTATCGCGTACAGGAGAAATTTCTCCTCGCTTTTGGTCAAGCGCCAGAGTCAATAACAACGCCACCCCCGCGCCTGACAAATGTTGGTAGAGATGGCCCTCTCCCTCTAAGGTCGGGTTGATGATTGGCACGTCCAAAAGATCCTGGTGGCCCGTCGCCTGATGATGGTCCGTGACGATCACCTCAATGCCATGTTTTTTTAATTCCGCGACTGCAAGTCCGGACGAGGTACCTGTATCCACCGTCACGACAAGATCCGGGTGATGGTATGAGATTTCGTCAACCAGCCCTTCTGACAGCCCGTATCCGTCATCAAAACGATCCGGGATCAGCCAATCGGGACGGACCCCCAGTTGATCGAAATAGCGACAGAGGATGGCCGCGGCTGTGAGGCCGTCGGCATCGTAATCGCCGAAAATAAGAAGTTTGGGATGCTCTTTTTCCAACACCCGCAAGAGGATACTGCAGGCCTTGTCCATATCATGCAATAAAAATGGATCGGGCAAATCGTCCGACGACGCGTTCAGAATGACGCGGCGTTTTTCAGCCGTATCAAAGCCGCGTGCTGAGAGCACGCGCGTCAAAAGATCACCCTTGGCCGTCCCGTCATCCAGGAGTTGCCATGGCGTTGATTGGAGCCAATGTTCGGTCGCTTGTTTCATTCGATCCTTACCCTTGTCTCAAAAATAAAAGAGGCCCGTTGTACGCACAACGAACCTCCTCGTTTTCGTCCTTGAAAAATCAGCGCTTGCGCTTTCTGGCGGCTTCCGCTTTCTTCTTGCGTTTGACACTCGGTTTTTCGTAATGCTCACGTTTACGCACTTCAGCCAGCACGCCGGAACGGGCGCAGGAACGCTTGAAACGTCTCAGCGCACTGTCCAGGGATTCATTTTCTTTTACACGAATCTCCGTCAACCTTATCCCTCCCCTCGCAGTGGACTTTCTGAAACCCAGACGGATTCACAGTTCGCGAGTAGTATACAATGATTAAAGTGAAAACGTCAAACGAATGTCACTAAGAGTCACGAACATGAGGAGGCTTTAGGGCTTTGACAAAGGCACATTTCAACAAAAGAGAACAAAAAGGACGCCGAATAAGGGCGCTCGCGCTTGTTTTAATGGTACTTCTTTCTTGGTTTTTGCTGCCGGCCACACCCGTATTCGCTGATGAGACCAAGCCGTCAAGCTATGTCAAAAGAGCCGAGGCGGACATCACGGTCAATACAGACGGCACCGTCGACATTGTCGAGACCTTTTCCTATCATTTCCAAAAACCCATAGCGTCCATCCGCTTCGATCTGATATTCCCCTTCGAGGGCGAACCCCACCTCTCATCCATCGAGTTCGCGCAGCAAACAGGTGAAGGAGAGGGTATATACATCCAGATACCCGAGCGAAGCGAAACGAAAGCGCAACCCTTTTCCTACACCACCCAGCGAAAGCGTGACCGCGTGACGGTCGATTTAAAGATGACCAAGATCAGCGAAGACTGTGTATTTCGCCTTTCCTACCAGTGGAACCGCGGCGTCGTCCATAAGGAGGGCAGGGCCCTGATCGCAGGCCCTCTCCTATCGGTCCGCACTGAAACACAGGTCGACACCATGCGCTGGACCATCACGCTGCCTAAGACCTGCCGCGTCGAAAACACCAGCATCATCCCGGTTGCCATTCACACAATGACCGAAAACAAGCTCGATGAGCATGTCATTTCTTTTGTCGACAACCGCTCGTTTAAAAAAATTGACGGTATCAGCTTTCTCATCAGCACCTCGACGGCTTGTTTCCCTTTGATCCTACCGGCCTCCGATCCGTCGACCCTGTCGTCGATTATCGCCCGCACGGGCAAGCTGGCCACACGTCTGTCGCGTCTGGGACTTTTGCGCGACCGAATTATGCGTATTGTGTTGCCCCTAGTCGCCGCAGGCCTCATCATTTATGCCTTCCTTTACCTTATGCAATTGCTATGGGTCAAAAAAATAAAACCCAGTTATGCGCTATGGCCGGCCTTGGCCCGCCCTGCCATGGTCGCGAAAGTCGCACGCGTCAATCCCGATCAATCGCGCGTCTTAATAGCGACACTTTTGCAACTGATTAACCGCAAGGAAATCGAATGGCTCGATGATGTGTTTATCTGGCGTAATCCGGAACGAAACGATTTTTCTGATTTCAGTGCCTGGGAAATACTCCTTTTGCAGTGGCTGTTTACCAATGAAAGCGATTACGATCATGTGCTCGCACCCGAGCGCTTGAGGCAGATGACTTACGGCGATGATTTCAAAGAATTAGCGCTTCGGTTTCAGAAACAAATTGACCAGCACTATAACGACAACGGCCTTGTCAAGCCGCGTTGGACGACCACTTTTCGCATCATTTTCATGGTCTTTTCATTTGTGTTTGCGCTGATGGCCGTGGTGCTGTTTTCAATTTCGCGCTCTTCCACCGCCTTTTTCCTACTGATCCCCGCGGTCATCTTTGCTTTTGGCAGCCTGTCATTTCGCTTTTTGACGGAAGCGGGCGTCAACCGCTATTTAGAAACCATGCGCTTTTCGAGCAAGCTATCGGATCCCAAAGAGATCATCGATTCCTGTGCTTCTCAGCTGAGTGAAATCGAGACCCTGATCAGTATCCTGCCCGCCGCGGTGGTCCTCGGAAAAACAAAACAATACATGCAGGGCATCCGTGAATTGCCCCGCCGTTCGTTCATGCGCGCGGCTTACGCCATTCTTCATGTGTACAGGCGCATCCCCATGCCGCCCAAAGAGGAAGATCGCACAGCCGACAACCTCGAGGAAATCACTCGGCTGCATTATGAGCTCGAAGAAATCGAGCGTGTCATGGCCGCATGGAAAGAGTACTTTGATAACTGCTTTATCTAAAGGGGGTCCTACGAGCGGAGGCGATGCAAAGACAGGCAATCCCCTCCCCTTTCCCAAAGGCGGTTAAACCTTCCCCTGAGGTCGCCGTAATCGCGACATGACAAACATTAAGTCGCGTCATCTTTGCGATCTCTTCTCTCATCGGGTCAATGACTTCCGCCAAATGCGGGCGCTTTGCCTCAATTGAAAAAGAAAGATGCAGCAACTCAATGTCCTTTAACGTGTCAAGGGCGCGCGCCACATAGGCCCGGCTGTCCTTGATGCCCGCCTGGCACATATCGTCCGCCACCTTGCCCAAAATCCGCTCTCCGGAAAGCCCTGAAATCGCGTTTACGAGCGCGTGCAATATGACATCGGCGTCACTGTTTCCCATAAGGGGCGGAGCGTCGGGTATCAAAACGCCCCCCAAAAGGAGCGGACGCGACTTAAAAGCGTCGTCCCCTTCTGTCATAAAACGGTGACTGTCTTGGCCGATGGCACAAAAATACATTTCACGCGCATTTGACATCGCCGTTACCCCTTCTTCCCCCAGGCTTTGATCACATGATACCCTTTGGCGCGCGCGATCGTCTCCACCCGATCAAAAAGAGATGAAAGTTCCTTTTTTGCCGAAGACGCCCCCTGCTTCACGCGGATCACGATATAGAACACACCCTCTGCCGCATGCTGATCACGGACTTCCCTAAATAAACGATACACCGTGTCTTTACCCGCGCGGATCGGCGGATTGCAAATCACAAGATCAAAGACAGTATCGCCCGGCACACCGTCTGCCTCTATAAACCGGACATTGGGAACACCTATCTGTTTGGCATTTTCTTTTGCAAGTGTCACCGCACGGCTATTAATGTCACTGCCTGTGACGGTCAATGACGGCCGTAAGCGGGCAAGCACAATGGCCATTACACCCGCGCCTGTGCCAAGATCGAGGACCCGGAGGGAGGTGTCCTTTATTTCTTTTAAAATACTTTGAAGTAAAAGCGTGGTACCGGGATCAATCTGCCGCTTTGAAAAGACTCCTGAATCGGTTACAAACGAAAAGCGGCTATCCTCAAATTGGCCGTGAATGATCGCTCTATCATGTTCAGCGCGGGGGGCGGGATCGTAATAATGTGAATGTTTCTTCTCCATGGATTACGACTCCTCTTTAGGGGCCCGCTCGCGCTCCCATTCCACAAGGTAGTTGCGCTTCGCCCAGGGTGTCTTTCGCAGCGCGGTAATAAGCGGGAGCCCTGCGACAAAAAGAACAAGCGACTGTGAGATGAAGATCGAGGCGATGCTGGCCGCGATAAGTGAGGGCGGCGGATGATCGGGTTGAATCAGGTAAGGGAGATAACTGCCGACCACAAGTGCATTTAAACCGATAGGCGGCAGGAGTGGCAGAATGGTACGCCCCATTTTTTTGAAGCGTGAGTCTTGTTGTTGGGTGTCACCCAGTACCTCTTGGGCTAATTGGCGACGCCAGGGCTTTGCTAGACGCCAGGTCAAAACGGCGGACACAAGTGTCACAAGACTCCCCAAAATCACGTCCACCATGCCTAAGGGCGTTGGATTCAATAAATTGGCTAAGAGGCAGCCGAGAAATACCCCCGGGATCGCAGACGGGAACAGCGCCGGCAAGGCCGTCAAGGCCTCTGCCAGGCGCAACTGGATGACAGTAAAACTCATGAATGAGGTCGCGACAGTGAGCACCAAGTAGACCGCGGTGACAATCGCGCCCTGCGTAATTAAAGCGAGCGGTGCGCCTTTAACTGACGACGACGGCGAACGCCATTTCATGGCCGTTGATATCCCATTTTTCGCCCGAAACACCCGCCGGAAGCGCGTTATTATCGTCAAAGAAGATGATCTGGTCCGCCAGAACGTCCGTCATGATGGCGTCGGCATAGCGGTCCAGAACCGCTTCTCGCTCATCACGTTTGATAAAGAGTGTAATCCGATCGGTCACCTCAAAGTCATGCGCGCGGCGCATGGTCTGCACCTTGCTGACGATCTCGCGGACAAGACCCTCTTCAATGAGGCTTTCGGTGAGTTCGGTGACAAGCGCGACCTTGACATCGCCCGTACCTTCCACTGCGAATCCCGTCATCGGGACTTCTTCTGCCAAAAGATCCTCCGCGGTCAAGCTGTACAAAGTACCCTCCACATCGAGTTCAATCTTGCCTTGCGCGTCTAAAGCGTCCATCGTCTTACGCCCGGGGAGCGCTTCGATGAGGGGGCGTGCCTTCGGAAGGTCGCCGCCCATTACACGGCCGAGCGTGCGAAGTTGTGGTTTAAAGGTGAAATCGATCAGACGGCGATCATCTCCTTCGAAACTCAATGCCTTCACGTTCAACTCATCGCGTACAAGTGATGCAAGCTCTTCTGACAGGGGTTCGGAACCGACGACGATCATCTCGGATAGGGGTTGGCGAATTTTTAATTGCGCATTGTTTCTGGCGGCGCGTCCGAGCGACACCCATTCAAGCACGCGATCCATGTCACGCTCAAGGTCTGTGTCAATCTTCCCTGTGTCAAAGACGGGGAAATCACACATGTGGATGCTTTCGGGGGCATCGGCTAAGCGATTTGCCACAAGGTTCTGGTACACCGTCTCCGCCATGAAGGGCGTGAAGGGTGCCACGAGGTAAGCCATGGTCACCAAGATGTCGTGCAACACGATGTAGGCCGTAATCTTATCGGTCTCCATGTCCGGACCCCAGTAGCGTTCGCGTGAGCGACGCACGTACCAGTTCGACAAGTCTTCTACAAATGTTTCTAAGGCCCGTGCCGCGGTGGTGATATCGCAGTGGTCGAGGCGCTCGTCGACCTCCCGGATCAGGGAGTGAAGGCGGCTTTCAATCCAGCGGTCCATGACCGTCTTGTACTCTTCCACGGGGAAGTGTTCGTAATCCGAACGCTGGAAATTGTCAATATTGGCGTACAGAACAAAGAACGCGTATGTATTCCAGAAAGTCCCCATGAAGCGACGTTTGGCTTCATTGACAGAATCCTCTGAGAAGCGGGCGGAAAGCCAGGGTTGCGAACCCGAGCAGAACATCCAACGCATCGCGTCGGCGCCTTCTTGATCGAGGATTTTTCCGGGTTCCACGATATTGCCCAGATGCTTGGACATTTTGACCCCGTCTTTATCGAGTACGTGCCCGAGCACCAGGCATGTTTCAAAGGCCTCTTTGCTGAAAAGAAGGCTGCTGATCGCGTGAAGCGAGTAGAACCAACCGCGCGTCTGGTCGATGGCCTCGGAAATGAAATCCGCCGGCATGCGCGACTCAAATAACGCCTTATTCTCGAAAGGATAATGATACTGGGCAAACGGCATGGCGCCTGAATCGTACCAGCCGTCGATAACCTCCGGCACGCGCGTCATCACGCCTGAACACTCGGGGCATGTGAGGTGCACGCGGTCGATCATGGGCTTGTGGAGCTCGATGTCATCGGGGCAATCATGTGACATCGCTTTCAGTTCTTCGATCGAGCCGACGACATGCTGTTTGTGGCAGCTCTCGCACTCCCACACAGGAAGCGGTGTGCCCCAGTAGCGTTCGCGTGACAGGCACCAATCGATGACGTTTTCCAAAAAGTTTCCAAAACGTCCCGGCCCGATATGGGGAGGAATCCAGTTGATTTTTGCGTTGTTTTCAAGCAGTTCATCCCGAAGCTTGGTCATCTCGATAAACCATGCCGTGCGCGCGTAGTAGATGAGCGGTGTGTCGCAGCGCCAGCAGAAGGGGTAGGTATGCTCCGTTTCTGTTTCAAAGAGCAATAAATTCTCTTTTTTCAGGATGTCCACAAGTCCCTGATCGGCGTCTTTGACAAAGACCCCCGCAAAATCGGTGACCTCTTCGGTCATCGTCCCGTCCGGGGCGACAAATTGGATGAGGGGAAGATTATGGGCGCGGCCAAGACGCGCGTCATCTTCACCAAAGGCAGGCGCGATATGTACAATGCCCGTGCCGTCCGTCAGGGTGACATAAGGATCGGAGATCACAAAGTAGGCGCGTTTTCCTGACTGGCGAATGCTGTCCACCGCGTAAGGATAAAGCGGTTCGTATTCACGTCCGACCAGTTCACTTCCGCGGTAGGTTTCAAGGACGCGGGCATCCTCTCCTAATACGGCTTTGTAAAGCGCTTTGGCGATAATATATTTGGGGCGACCTGCACTCCCGTCCGGTTCATGATCTGTCTCGCAGAGCACATAGTCTTCCTCGGCGTTCACGCAGAGCGCGAGGTTAGAAGGCAATGTCCAGGGTGTGGTCGTCCAGACGGCAAAATACGTGTCAGGCGCATCTTTCGCGCGAAAACGCACATAAACAGAGCGCTCTGTAATATCTTTGTAGCCTTGGGCCACTTCATGGCTTGAGAGCGAAGTGCCGCAGCGCGGGCAATAAGGTACCACCTTATGGCCTTTGTAGATCAGGTCTTTGTTCCAGATCTCTTTTAAAGACCACCACACGGATTCGATGTAGTCATTTTCGTAGGTGACATAGGGGTGCTCCATGTCGGCCCAAAAACCGATGCGTTCCGACATCTCCTCCCATTCAGCCTTATATTTCCAAACCGATTGTTTGCATTCCTTGATAAAGGCTTCCACGCCATAGGCTTCGATTTGTTCTTTGCCGTCGAGCCCGAGGCGTTTTTCAACTTCAAGCTCCACCGGAAGCCCGTGCGTGTCCCAGCCGGCTTTCCTCGGCACATAGTAACCCTTCATGGTCCGGTAGCGAGGGATTAAGTCCTTAATGACGCGCGTCAGCACGTGGCCGGCGTGCGGCATACCGTTGGCGGTCGGCGGCCCGTCGTAGAAAGAATAAATGGGTTGGCCCTCACGGTTTTCCATCGATTTTTCGAAAATATCGTGTTCACGCCAAAATGCGAGGATTGCCTCCTCACGCGGGACAAAATTGAGATCGCTATTAACTTTTTTATACATGGACGAAATACTCCTTTATCCAGATGATTATAGGATCTTCGGTTGACTTGTGTCAACGAAACAGGGGTCATTCCGGCATAAGGAGCTCGCCTTACTTCATGAACCTTCGTATCATTTTCATTTTGCGCTTGCTGTACGGGTGGTAGCGCATCGGCAGATCGAGCCAGGTGGATTTTTTCACGATGCTGCGCTGATGCGTGAAACTTTCAAAACTTCGCTTGCCGTGGTAACTCCCCATGCCGCTATGTCCGACACCGCCAAA
>DIRK01000024.1:31450-37999 GCA_002427535.1 Mageeibacillus sp. UBA5438
GAGCATTCATCCAACACCCTTTGTTCAGCGGATGCCCTGCGGGTAAAAAGATACAGCGCGAGCGGTTTGGGGCGCTCGCGGACAAATGAAATGGCCTCATCCAATGACGAGTAGCTTAGGATCGGCAAAATCGGCCCGAAGATTTCCTCCCGCATGATGGGTGATTCGGGTGACACTTCATCTAATAACGTCGGCGCGATGAATCGCTTTTCGTCGTCTGTTTGGCCGCCTACAATGATTGACTGATCCGCAAGCAAACCTTTCAACCGCGCATAGTGACGCTCATTGACAATGACGGGCATATCAGAATAGTCGAGGGTCGGAAAAAATGATTGAAGCGCTGTCTCATACGCTTCGATAAAGGCTCCTTTCACGCTTTCTTGGATCAAAAGATAATCGGGGGCCACACAGGTCTGCCCCGCATTCAGCACTTTACCAAAGGCGATGCGGCGCGCGCTTAAAAGGATGTCAGCCGTCTCATCCACAATGACGGGACTTTTGCCGCCAAGCTCCAGGGTCACAGGCGTCAGGTGACGGGATGCTTTTTCCATCACGACCTTACCGACCGCGACGCTTCCGGTGAAAAAGATGTAGTCGAATGCTTCTTCGAGCAAGGCATTGTTTTCCGCTCGGCCTCCTTCCACAACGGCAATGTACTCAGCTGAAAAAGCGTCACCCAATACCTTAAAGATGGCAGCGCTTGTCGCCGGCGCGTAGGCTGAGGGTTTCACCACGGCAGTGTTGCCGCCTGAGATGGCTCCCACTAAGGGCAGAAGGCATAACTGCAAAGGATAATTCCAGGGCGCGATAATGAGTGTCACACCATGGGGTTCAGGTGAGATGAAACTCTTGGCATGAAACTGAGCCAAAGGAGTTCTTACCTTGCGGTCCTTAATCCAGCGGGGGAGGTGTTTTATGTGGAAGCGTATCTCCTCCAACACCATGCCGATTTCGGACATATAGCTTTCCATCGTTGATTTATTAAGGTCCGACTTCAAGGCTTCATTGAACAGAGCCTCATTTTCCAAAAGCGCTTTTCGCAGCCTTTTTAACATGTCCAAACGAAAGGATAAGGGGCGGGTCGCGCCTGTGTCGAAAAAGCGACGTTGGCGGGTGACTAAATCAGATATATTCATAGGCTTCCTCCTCGATGCGTTAAAACTTCCATTATTTTACGTATGAGCGCCTCGGCTTTGTCAGGCCTATTGCGATTCAAATATGTTTGTAAATCAAGCTCTGCCCGGTGGGCTAATTCGTCGGAGACCAAAATATCAGGGACTAACCTCAGCCAGGATAACCGCAAAATGTGGGCGACGAGCGGAGCACCGGTATCATTGGCGTCGAGGGAGACCAAATAGTCTCGGCACCGTACAGCGCCGGCAATACTCCTTGCAATATCGCCGTCGCCATTATCCGTCACGGTCGTTCGATAAAATCGGATGCATTCATCCAGATCCAATAGGCCCGTTGGCTCACCTTGGGTGGCCAAAGCAAGAAGGCGCGCCTCCTCATTCAAGTCCATCTTTTCGATGACATAACTGATCTCGGTAATGGCGTGCAACAATGCGTCTGAAAAGCGGTACAGCAGTTCCACATACTGAGAACCGAAAGCTCGGTTGTATGCTTTACGCTTCAAGACAATAAAACGATCCAGCGTTTCGTCGGAGACATGGATTTTTTCTGTGCCCGTCGTTGCGGTGAAATCAGGGTTTAACACGGCATCGCGAATGAATGTTTCAATATCCTCCCGAGCCGCCTTTTCGAGGGCCGTAGCATAGGTACTGAAGGCAAAAACCGACTGCTCAAAGGAAATGCCGGCATCCATGCGCATGCGAATCAGGGCACATAGTTGCAGGTCGTCGCTTGAAAAAACGATGTTGTGACCTGTCTTTTTTTTCCCGATGAGACCCTCATTAAAAAGGCGGCGTACTTGGACTGAGGACAGATTGGCATAGCGCGCAGCCTCCGCAAGACCGACGGTCTCCGTGACTGCCTCTTCGTCCACCTTGTGGATCGCATCCAGAAGCGCAAAATCCATCCTGCTGTCACCGGTCGAAGCGTTTAATAGTCTCTTGATAACTGAAAGCGGGTAAAAATGTTCACGTTGCAATGTCCTGATTGCCTGAATCGTTTGAACTGCATCGGGATCGTACCAGGACATGTTCCGCCCGGTTTTTAAGGCCGGCCGGAGCAAGCCTTCTTTGACATAAAACTTCAGTGTAGACACATTGACACCGGAGGCTTTGGCCAATTCACCAATTTTGACCAGCGGTTTCTCAGTTGGCGTATTCTCATTCATCCGTAAAAACTTTCTTTGTTTTTCTACTGGCAGTCGATGGCAATTTTCACCACATCAGGAGGGTTTTCAAGGGCCAACTTTAAAGCCGCCTTGTAATCATCCAGTTTGAAATAATGCGTGACAAAACCTTCCACACTGTAGATGCCGTCACGGATCCATTCTTGCACCAAATCGAAGGTATAGAGCCTCCTGCCCAGCCATTCTTCCATGCCGTGGGCATCCACTCCTACAATCTTCAACTCCTGCCACCAGATCGGCGTCTCATCAAAGCGAACGGCGCGCATATGGTGGCCGATCTTCACAAGCGTTCCTCTGGCCCGCAGAAGTCTGACGGCGGTGTGGTTGGACCAGTCACCTCCTATACAGTCATAGATGCGATCAAAGCCGCCAAAGAAGTATTTATTCCCCCGCATTCCGACAAAGACCTGACTGCCGCCTGTGGCCTTTGCGGTGGCCGCATAGGGATCGCCTTCGAGCACATGATCCGCCCCTAAACGCAGGGCAAAATCCTGCTTGCTTTTCACGCGCTCCATGATGTAGAGTTCACAGTCCGGCTCAACAATCTTAATGGCCTGCACAATGCCTAAACCGATAGAACCTGCGCCCATCACAAGGATTTTTTCAGATTTTTTAGGCGGGGCGCAAAGTACCGAATGGACTGATACACAACTCGGTTCCAGCATGACGGCCTGTTCGTCCGTCAGCTCGTCGTAGATACGCGCAAGTCCCCTGGCAGGATAGATGAAGCTGTCACTCCAGCCCGCTCCCGTCACCAGTTCACCGTAAGGAGAGGGGGTCCCGTAATTCAGACAAAAATTGTAGTCCCCCGCCTCACAATAATGACAGCGCTCTTTCAAACCCTTCGTATCACATCCGGACATATAAGCGCGAATAGCCACCCGGTCCCCAAGCTTGAATTCCGTAACCTCTTCCCCGATTTCGGTGACGACTCCGACATTCTCATGTCCGAGATAGGTGTGCTTGGTTCCGGGGATCGGCTCCAGCGCGGAGTCTGTGCCGGTGGTCGCTGTAAAAAAACTGACATCCGTCCCGCAAAGTCCGCATGCAATATTTCTGACTCGCACCCAATCTTGGGCAGGCAGAGGAGTGTTGGGCAGATTTTTTTTGTACTTGACCGGATTAATACCGGTAAAAAGGAGACTTTTGGCCATCTTCGCGGCCGCTTTAGTGGCGAGGATACGAGGGATATCTTTGTCAAAATAGACGACTTTCATTTTGATCCTCCTTGATCAGGTCAGCATGCCTTGCAAGAGGGCCATATAATCATTCAAGGAACAGGCATACTCAGGACTCCCGACTGTTTCTACATAGCCCTTTTCGACCCCTTCGACAAATTCGCATTCTTTGCCCAATACCTTGAGTGCGCCGTCAATTGACAGAAATCGGAATAGGACAAAGGGACTGCGCCGAGTGTAGATTCCATGACCGGATTTCGACTGACCGGCTTTTACACGAAAGTAACAGGCAATATAGGCGGGATCGCCCTCATGCTCTACCCTGAACTGATAAATGCGATCTGGCTGGCGACGGCAGAACGCCTGCATATCGGGGGCACCCAGTTTATTGTACTGACTTAATGCCCTCGTGATCATGTACAGGCTGCTTTTGACTTTCAACGCTTTTTCTGCGTCGTTTTTAAGTTTATCGTTTGCCTTGGTCATTATTTTCAGTCCCAAAAGCACACTGAGCACCGGGGGAAGCATGGAGAGTTTTCCCTTAATCGACGGAAGGGCTAAGCCACCCTTCAGCAAGGTGTTCATTTTGTTCACTTCAGAAAATGTCAGCGACAGATCCGCATTTTCAAGGGGACCCTGCACGACTTTCACCGTGCCGTCGTGAAAGATGAGATGACAGCAAAGAAGGTCGCCGCCGTTTTTCGCGCCGAACTGGACGGTTCCGCGAAAATGTTGGAATTTTTTGTGGAGCTTCGGATCATCGTCCAAGAGCACCTGCATGGTTGGAAAGGCGGCGTTAAAAAATAGCTTCGCCGTCATGATTTCCTGTGGAGACGCGGACATGGTGTTACCCCCTTCCTTTTTTAATCGTCATCCCAATTTTCATCTTCTTCGTATTCCATCCCCATCATCTCGCGCACCTTGTCAACGATGCCGTTCGCGTCGAGTTGGTAATGCGCGTAAAGATCTTCAGCGTATCCGATGGTGACAAAAATATCCTCAAGGCCGTGCTTTTTGAACATGCAGCCCTTGCCGGATTCGGCGATGACACTGGCGACCGCGTCGCCTAACCCCCCCAGCACATTGTGCTCCTCAATGGTCAAGATTCGCCGAGTATCGTTGACGGCCCGAAGCACCGCTTCCCGGTCGATGGGCTTAATCGTATGCATGTTGACGACGCCCACACTTAAACCATCCGATTCCTCCAAGGTCTTGGCTGCATTGATCGCTTGCAACACCGCAATGCCACAGCAAATGATGGTAAGATCCGTTCCTTCTCGCATCGTGATGGCACGGCCGATCTCGTATTCGTAGTCGTCGCTTTCATAGCATGGGGGTTCAAAACCGCGTCCGATTCGGATATATACGGGATCCGGTGTATTGACACAGGCCTGAACGGCCTTGCTCGTCTCGATACCGTCTGCGGGACAAATCACCGTCATATTGGGAATGGCGCGCATCACCGCAAAATCTTCAGTGCAATGATGCGTTGTCCCCGCGTGGCCAAATGAGATTCCCGCGTGTGTAGCGATGATCTTTACGGGCAGATTTTGGTAGGCAATATCCGTGCGTACCTGCTCAGCCGCTCGCAAAGAGGCAAAGACGGCCATCGTGGAAGCAAAGGGGATAAGGCCTGCTTTTGCCAGGCCGGCCGCAATCCCAAACATATTCTGTTCGGCAATCCCGACGTTATAAAAGCGGTCGGGAAACATGTCAGCGAAGTATTTAATGGCGGTCGTTTTTTCAAGATCCGCTGTAATGCCGACGATCCTGTCATCCTGCTCGGCCAGTGCGGCGAGCGTTCGCCCGTAGATTTCCCGGGCGGTCATTGTTGACGCGTCATAGGCGTTCCAGTTGGTTCCGGTAACTACTGACATTTGCTTAACCCTCCTCGCGGCTTAAAATACTCGCCTTAGCGCGATCGCACAAAGCGGAATCGCCTGAAGCGTAGTGATAAAGGACATTATTTTCCATGAAATCGACGCCCTTTCCTTTGACCGTATGGGCCAAAATAAGCACCGGAACATCGGTAGCAGCCCAAGCCTTTTCCAAAGCCGCATCCAATTCATCGAATTCGTGGCCATTGACTTCAATGACCTCCCAGCCAAAGGCGCGCCACTTATCCGCAAAGGGTTCCAAGGCCATCACGTCTTCGGTCATACCGTCAATCATCAGGCGATTGCGATCCACAATACCGATGACATTCCCCAGCTTGAAATGTGAGGCAGACATGGCCGCTTCCCATACACTGCCTTCGCAGCACTCGCCATCACCCATGAGGCAAATCGTTTTATAGGCTTTTTTCAGCTTCCTGGCGCCAAGTCCCAATCCCACCGCCATGCTGAGTCCATGGCCCAGACTGCCCGCGGAAGCGTCACAGCCTACGACCTTGTTGCAGTCAGGATGCATGGCAAAGGGACTGCCAAAATGATTGAAAGTTTTTAATGTTTCCTCCAAGAAATACCCTCGTTTTGCCAACACCGGAATATAGCCGGCTGCGGCATGGCCTTTAGACAGGATAAAGCGATCCCGATCCTCCCAGTCCGGTCTCTTGGGGTCAATGTTCAGATACTTGAAATACAGGATTGACAGGACTTCTACAATGCTAAGTGAGCCGCCAATATGCGCTCCGCCCGACCAGGCCATCACATCCACCATGGTCAGGCGCAGTTCACAGGCGATATCTTGCAACCGCTGTCTTTCTTCCGCCGGTAATGCCATTTCACGTCCCTCCTTAATATTATTCACAACTCGCAAATAGAGAGTGCTACTCTCTACTTTCAAATGTATCGCATCGCCAGGCGACTTGCAACGGATTATCGATAATGATGACTCATAACTTGTGCAAGAACAACAAATTTGACTAAAATAGGCGCCAAAATAGGAGAAGTGACCTTCTTCTGCACACACAAAGGCAACCTCATTTTATGCAATCGTGGCGCTTGAGTTCACAAATATTTCACAATTGAGTGATAGTTTAGAACTGGAGTGAAACTCTACAGAGGAACTGTTTGAGGAGGTATTTATGTTAGAAAAATCGTTTAAGCTCAAAGA
>DIRK01000010.1 GCA_002427535.1 Mageeibacillus sp. UBA5438
CGCGCCCTTTCATTTTTCAAAGGAACTGAACGTCGACAATCTTCGCTTCTCCTACGACGACAAAGCCGTCCTACGAAAAGCGTCCTTCTCCATCCGACCCGGCGACAAAGTCCTGCTAAAAGGCGCCTCCGGATCAGGCAAAACCACCCTGTTGAACTTATTAGCCGGCGTCTACGTCGACTACGAAGGCTCCATCTCGTACGACGGGACAGAGCTCAGGGACATCGACCCCGTCCCATTTAACCGCGCGATCGCCGAAATCTACCAGGACGTCTTCCTCTTTGAAGACACGTTATTAAACAACATCACGTTATACGGCGACTACAGCGAACAGGAAGTCACGCGCGCCGTCGAACAAGCCGGCCTTACGGAGCTTGTCAACCGCCTCCCCGAAGGCCTCATGACCTTCATCGAGGAAAACGGCAAGAATCTATCCGGCGGCGAACGCCAGCGCGTCTCCATCGCGCGCGCCGTGATTAAAGGAGCAAGCATCCTCTTCGCAGATGAGGCCACCTCCAACCTCGACGAATCCTTAGGCCGCCACGTGGAGGAAACCCTCCTCTCCTTAGACGCGACCGTCATCGCCATCTCACACCGCTACTACGAAGGCGTCAGTTGTGGCTACTCCAAAGTCCTCGAAATTGAGCGAGGAACCGTCTCAGAATGGCAGATCGACGATTACTTCAAGGAGGTGGTGTAAATGTCAGCGGATCTTAAAAAAACCATCCGCCGCACAAGATGGCATCTCATCCCCGCCGCCTTCGCAAGGCTTTTGTCGACCGCCCTGAATGTCTACCTCATGCTCCTCATCCGCGATAACCTGGACGCCGCCTTAAAGGGCGACGTGGGGCAAATCGAAACCGTCGCCCTGCCGATTGTCATCGCGGCACTGCTCTACGTGCCCTTGGATCTTTTGTCCGCCTGGACTAAGGGGCGCTACCTCCGCTTTGCCAACCAATCGATGAAGGGGCGCTACATCGACCGCGTGTTCAAAAAAGATATCAGTGAGTTCCAAGGACAGCATCTGGCGCTTTACCTGTCGAACATCACCAACGACATGAACTCCATCGAGCAGCGCTACTTTCTGTCCCTTTACGAGATTATGCGGGGGGCCTTTGGCGCCATCGGCGGCATCATCATCTTATTAGAAGTCCACTGGGCCGTCGCCGCCCTCGCCTTCATCCCGGGCATTGTCGTCGCCATCGTTGCGCTGCGTTCCGGCAAAGGCCTTGAAAAACATGAAGGCGAGCGCTCCGACTTCCTGCAGCAATACACCATCTATGTGCGTGAAGTATTAGCCGCCTTTAGAATTATCCGAAATAACAACCTTGAAAAGAAAGTCAGTGAAGATTTCGGCGAAAAGAGCGCCGCCGTCCAAAACAAACGATTTGAACTGGACAAAGCGGAAACCATGGTCCTCATGAGAAACAACCTCTACTTCTCACTGCTCATTGCCATTTTGATGGTGTCCGCCATGATGACTGTCCGAAGCGGATTTGTCACCACCGGCGGCGTCATCCTCATCATCAACGGATACAGCGACATCATCAACGCCTTCTACAGCGTGTCCGAGCGCCTCCCACTGATTCGTTCCGAGCGCCCTGTCTTCTCACGCATGGAAGAGGCCTTGGAAAACAAGCGGCAGGATGAGGAAACAGAAGACTTTTCAGAATTCGACCGCGACCTCGTCTTTGATAAGGTCAGCTTCTCCTACGACGATAACCGCGTGTTACACGACGCCTCTTTTACTATGAAAAAAGGCGGGAAATATATGCTCGTAGGGCCTTCGGGCGGAGGAAAATCCACCGTCCTGCGCCTCATCCGAAAATACTTCAACCCCGATGAAGGCGCCGTCCTGATTGACGGAGAGGACCTGCGTTACATCCGGCGCGAAGCCTACTACGCCCGCCTGGCTAATGTGGAACAACATGTGTTCTTATTCGACGACAGCCTGCGCGATAATTTGACCCTGTACAAAAACTATTCGGACGACGCGATTCTCAATGCCGTCCGAGAGGCGGGGTTATCCGATTTTCTTTCGGGACTGCCCGAAGGCCTCGACCATAAAATAGTCGACAACGGTAAAAACCTTTCCGGGGGCGAACGGGCACGCATCGCGATCGCAAGAGGGCTCATTGCCAAACAAGATTTACTCCTGCTTGACGAAGCCTTCGCAAGCTTGGACGAGCATGTCGCGCGCGCCATCGAAAAGAGCCTTTTAGCCCTTTCGGGCGTCACGGTCATTTCAGTCAGCCATGTGATCTTTTCGGATACCGCGCCGCTTTATGACGCGATCTATGAAGTGAAACGCGGCAAAATTACACCCCGAACACTCCGCCCCGCGTGATATGATGAATAAAAGGAGTCATCCATGGAAATTCTAGATCTGTCACAGGCGATTGAAAGAGGGCGCGTATCACGCGGCCCTGTCCTCATTAACAACAAACCCGACCTTCGCTCAGGTAAGCGCGACGACTTTATGACGGGAGAGTTTTACCAAAACGGCAAAACCTACACCTTCCGCATATGGGACAAAGACATCTACCAGATCGTCATCGAATACGGACCGGGCATCTACGTCGCCGAGACCGTCGGCTCTGATTTCAACGGCCCCTACCTCACCGTCCGAAGCATCGATCTTTACCCCGGCGACGATCTCACCCGCCACGACTTCATGGGCGGCATCCCGCGCGCGGAGCTTACCTCCAACCTCGATGAAGTCAAAATGCGTTTGAACGAGGTCGGTGTCAGCGACAAGTGCTGGGAGCTTATCAATCTGGCGCTTCAACATCCTATGCTGGAAGGGCGTTTTCTCATTGAGGGCGCGGCGACGCGCCACCACGACAACGTCGTCGGAGGCCTTGCCAACCACACCACCAAAATGCTGCGCCTGTTATCGGCTCTTTTATTTAACAACCCTGAACTGCAAAAAAGTTCGGATCTTTTAACCTTTTCCATCTTCATGCACGACATCGGCAAAATCTTTGAATACCGCGATCTCGACGTCGGAGAGTACTGGTTCGCCAACCACCGCGTACGCGGCATCGAATTTTTGTCAGAGATCAAAGACGAAATCATCGCACGCTACGACGAAAACTTCTACCGACAGGTACAGTCTGTCATCGCAGGGCACCACGGCCCCTATGGCGACCGGCCGACCACCGTAGCCGCCGTCATCGTTCACTACATCGACGTATTAGAAAGCCAGGCCACCGAGCTTGTGCGCGAACAATTGAACGCGCCCGGCAATAAGATCAGGCACACTGATTTTGGCTTCTTACGTGAAATTCCGCTTTTCGAGGAGAATAAATAAGAAGGGACCGCCCCGGCCACACCTCAAGGCTCGAAACAGTCCCTTCTTGTATTTAGAGCGCTAGAACACTCGCTTTTTATTTTTCGATTTCGTCCGCTTCGTCGAAGATGTCACCGCATTCAGGACAGAACTTCGGAGGCGCAGACCCGTCTTCCGGCTCCCAGCCACACTTGTCACAGCGATAGTGTTTCACAACCGGGCGCGGTTTTCCGCAATTCTCACAGAACTTACCTGTGTTGGTCGTCCCGCACTCGCAGACCCACTCGTCCTTTTCAGGTTTCGGGGCGCCGCAGTTCGCGCAGAACTTACTGCTATTGTCGGCCTTGCCGCATTGGTCACATTTCCACACAGGCAATTCCGTGGTCGTCACACTGCCCACGACAGGCGCCGGCTGCGGAGGGGGGGCTTGCTGCGCGCCTTGCTGGAACAACTGTCCGGCCTGGCCACCGCCCGCCATCTGAGCCATATTCATGCCCGCAAAAGCCATGAAGGGGCCCGCTCCTTCGTTCGACGCCGCCGCACGCATCGCGTCAGCCTGCGCGCCGACAAGACCGGCGGCCGCCATCGTAGGATCGCGGTAAACAGCGCTCTTCTGGAGCTCTTTGATCATTCTCTCGTCTTCTTCCGAAGCTTTGACCGATGCCAAGGCCACCGAAACGACGGAGATACCGCGCAGATTCACCCATTTTTCTGACAGCACCTCGTTCAGAGCCATCGCGATTTCTTCGGTGTGACCGGGCAGCTCGCTGTAGCGGACACCCATCGCCGAAATCTTCGCAAAAGCCGGCTGCAAAGCCGTCATAAGCTCCGCGCGAAGCTGGTCATCCATGCGGTCACGCGTATAAGGTTCCTCCACGTTTCCGGATACGTTCGTGTAGAACAAGATAGGATCTTCAATCTTGTAGGAATACTCACCAAAAGCCTTGATCGCGATATCGACATCCAATCCGATGTTTTTATCAATGACGCGGAAAGGGACAGCGTTCGCGGTGCCGAACTTGTTGTTCATCATTTCCTTCATATTGAAGTAATAGACGCGCTGATCCTTGCCCGTGTCGCCGCCCATGGTGAAACGGTGTCCGATACGCTTGAAGGTTTCGCCGATATTTTTACCCAGCGGTCCATAAAAGAGCGAGGGTTCTGTCGAGGTGTCATAGATAAATTCACCCGGATCGGCGCTGAAGTCAACGATCTTACCCTGCTCCACGATGATCATGCACTGGCCGTTATTGACCGCGATAATCGAACCGTTCGAGATGATGTTGTCTTCGCCCTTGACGTTGCTGCTACGGCCTGACGTCCGTTTTTGACCTTTTTTCACAATGACATTGTCCGCTAGGGCGTCACTGTAGAAAAACTCACGCCACTGGTCGGCCAAAACACCGCCCAAAGCACCCCCTGCTGCCTTTAATAAGCCCATATCGTTCTCCTTTACTCCTAAAGATGTTTTGTTTTCGTCATTATGTCAGATTTCTCATGCATACGCGCGATTAGTAACCCCTATATTACCATAGGGCACGCCAGTTCTTCCTATTTTCCATGGTTCATTCGCCGCAGGATCGCCCGTGCCGCATGGAGTCCTGAGGCACCCGCCTGGGACAGGCCTCGCGTGATGCCCGCGCCGTCCCCGATGGCAAAGAAATTCTTCAAACCTGTCTCAAACTCCCGGGTGAGCTCAAGCCGCGCGCTGTAGAATTTTACCTCCACCCCGTAAAGTAAGGTATCCGCGTTTGCCGTTCCCGGCGCCAAGCGATCCAACACTTCTAACATTTCAATAATATTATCCAGATGGCGTTTGGGAAGCACCAAGCTCAAATCGCCCGGGGTCGCCTCTAAGGTGGGCCTGACAAAGCTCTTGGACATTCGGTGCGCATTCGTCCGCCGGCCGTCGCGAAGATCGCCCAGACGCTGCATCATGACACCGCCGCCCAGCATGTTGGACAGTGAGGCAATATGCTTGCCGTAACGATAGGGTTCGCGGAACGGCTCTGTGAAACGATTACTCACCAACAGCGCGAAGTTCGTGTTCTCACTTCGAAGCGCGGGATCATCGAAACTGTGACCATTCACCGTAATAATCCCGTCCGTGTTCTCGGTCACCACATAGCCGTAAGGGTTCATGCAGAAAGTCCGCACAATATCGCTGTACTGGCGCGTCATGTATTTCAGCTTCGCCTCGTACATCACATCGGTAATCTCTTTAAACACAATCGCGGGAAGCTCCACACGCACGCCGAGATCGACCTGGTTATTGATTAAAGGCAGGTGAAGCTTGTCGCAGACATCCGTGAACCACTCCGCGCCCGAGCGGCCGGGGGCGGCGACCAGCACATCACAGGCCACCCTTCCCTTCGAGGTTTCAAGCTCATAAGCATCCGGGACCACCCCGTTCAAATGGTCAATGGGCTTGCCTTCCTTCATGGGGATGATCTCTGTGACCTGCGTCTTGCAGGACAGTTCGACATGTTCATCCAGCCAGTCGTACATCCGTTCCAATATCTTGCGGTTATTCTCAGTGCCTAAATGTTTGACTCGCGCGTTTAAAAGGTGGATATCGTGGGCAATGGCCCTCAAACGGATGGCTTCCGCCTCCGGGGTCGCGGTCGAATACACCGTGTTGGTCGCACCGAACTGGTTGTTCACCTTGTCAACATCGTCGATGAGTGCGAGCACCGTTTCAGGCTCTAGGTAATCGGTGAGCCAGCCGCCGAATTCTGTTGTGAAGTTAAATTTTCCGTCCGAAAAGGCTCCGGCGCCCCCAAATCCGCGCATAATGGCGCAGGGCTTGCAATGGATGCAGCTCGGTATTTTCCCCGTCAAAATGGGGCACTGCCTCTTGGCAATCGGATCACCCTGTTCGAGCAAGAGAATATTGAGATCGGGACTTTTCGTGATCAGTTCATAGGCCGTAAATATGCCGGCCAGTCCCGCGCCAATGATGGCGACATCTACTTTTTTCATATTGACTCCAAAAAATTGCTTTAGATCCTAAAGGACCAAAGCTCATGATACCACGACAAGGCGGCCAAAGAGTTGCTTTTGGCGCTCCGGATAGTATAATAACGAGCGGCAAAGGAGGATGACACCATCGGCGACCGCCACGAAAGAACACGATTACTGTACCCCGAACGCGCGCTCGAACGCCTGCGCCAATCGACGGTACTCATCGCGGGGTTGGGCGGTGTCGGTTCCTGGGCCGTGGAAGCGCTCTCGCGCTCGGGCATCGGAACGCTCATCTTGCTTGACTACGACCGTATTACAGCAAGCAACATGAACCGGCAGCTTTTCGCCCTTGAAAGCACCCTCGGACGTTTCAAATGCGAAGTCGCAAAAGAACGCATCCATGACATTGATCCCGAGATCCGCGTCATCACGCTCAACGAACGTCTGGATAAAGGAGAAGCCGATCGATTGTTCGACAAGCTCGGATCTATTGACTACGTCGTGGACGCCATTGACCATTTAGACGGCAAGATCGATCTGCTTATTTCCGCGACAAGGCGCCATATCCCGGTCATCTCATCGATGGGCATGGGCAACCGTCGGGACCCTTCACAACTGTCGATCGCCTGTCTGTCAAAGACCCACACCGATCCCTTCGCGCGCATCATTCGCCAGCGGCTTCGAAAAGAATCCGTTGAACAGTTAAAAGTGGTGTTTTCAAAAGAAACACCGACCGTACCCCAAAACGCGGGCGCAATCGGAAGCACTCCCGTTGTCCCGCCGGTTGCGGGATTCTTGCTTGCTTCAGAAGTGATCCGTGATTTAACGCTAGCAGAAACGTTTTCTTCCGCGCACGAGCCGGATGCTTGAAAATAGCAAAAAACAAGCCACATTCGTCAAGACAATGACAGGGCCCGACGGCAGGTCAAGCGCGTAAGACAAAAACAATCCCACCACAAAACAAACGATAGACGAGAGCGCCGAAAGCAGCGTCACGCCCTTGAAACTTCCGCAAAGCCGCATCGCGGACAAAGGCGGGAAAATAATGAGGCTTGAGATCAGGATCGCCCCCATGATGCGCATGCCCAAGACAATCGTCACCGACGCGAGCATCGCAAGCAAAGCGTTCCAAATCCCCGCGCGGACACCTGAGGCACGCGCGAAATTCTCATCAAAGGTCACCGCAAACAGGTTGTTGTACGAAAAGGAAAAGAGCATCGTCACGACTACCGACAAAAGAATGGCCATCACCATGTCACTTTGGCTCATCGACAAAATACTTCCGAACATAAAGCTGTACAGATCCGTATTCATCCCTGACACAAGGGAGATCACAATCACGCCTACGGCCATGCTCGCCGAGGACAGCATCGCAATCGCTGAATCGCCCCTCACCCGGTTGTTGTCGCTCAAGCGAAGGAGCAGGAAAGCCGCCAGCATCACAATGGGAATCGCGATAAGAAGGGGTGCCGCCGACAAGGCCATCGCAATCGCAAGCGCGCCAAAGGCCACATGCGACAAACCGTCACCGATCATGGCATAGCGGGTCAACACCAGGCTCGTGCCGAGCAATGAGGCGGACAAGGCGACAAGCGCGCCCCCTATTAAAGCGCGAAGCAGAAACGAAAAGGAAAAAAAGTCGGAAAAGAACTGAATCATACAGCACCTCGATCCGGCAGATAAGAAGCCACCAGCTGACTGTTCATATAGTCCTCCGTCGTCCCGTAGTAGAAGTGACCGTAGCCCATATGAAGCACATGGCTGGAATTTTTCGTCACACAGTGGATGTCATGCGAGACCATGACGATGGTCACGCCGTCCTCATTCAGTTCATTAATCAGGCGGTAGAAATCGTGAGAAACAATCGGATCAAGTCCCGCGACCGGCTCGTCTAGAAGGAGTAATCCCTCGGCGGCTGTGAGCGCTCTTCCTAAGAGCACCCGCTGGCGCTGCCCCCCCGACAATTCACGAAAACTTCGCTTTTCAAGCGATTCAAGATTCAGCCGTTCAATCACCCGATCCGCCGCCATACGGTCTTCTTTTGAATAAAAGGATAAAAAGCCGTGGCGGTTTAATCGCCCCGACAAGATAATCTCGCGGACGGTGGCCGGGAAATCATGCTGCTCGGGGATCTGCTGCGGCAAATAGCCGATACGGTACAAAAGAAGCGCCTCGCCGCGCGTAATCGTCCCCGCCGACGGCTCTTTTAAGCCGAGCAACCCCAAAAGCAAGGTCGTCTTGCCCGAGCCGTTCTCACCGATGATCGCAAGGTAATCCCCCGCGTCAATGGAAAATGACAGATCATTCATGACCGTGCGCCTGTCATAGGCAAAGGACACGCGGTCCAGTGTCAACAGCCGGCTCATCCGTCCAACCCCCGCTTCAGGCTTTCCACATTATTTCGCATGATCGAAAGGTAACTGATCCCATCTGCGAGTTCTGTTTTTGACACGTTGTGCGCCGTGTGAAACAGCAGCTTTTGCGCGCCTGTCTCCTCGGCGATCAGGTCCGCCAGTTTTTCATTTGAAAATTCAATATGGAAAATATAAGGAATCTGTTCCTCCCGTACTTTTTCAATGATCGCTGAAACGGTCCGGGGTTTGGGATCTGTTTCCGCGGCGCATCCCGGAAAGGCCGCTAAATAATCAAGTTCATACTCCGAGGTGAAATAGATGAGCGGGAAGCGGTCCGCCACAATAATTTCTTTTCGTTTGCCTTCTCGGATCACGTCCCGAAAAGCTTCATCGATCGCGCGCAACTCCGTGCGGTAGTGCGTGAAGTTCTCTTCATAGTCTTTTGCGTGTGCCGGATCAATCTCGATCAATTTTTGGTAAATCCCCTCCGCGATCAGAAGCGCGTTCATAGGGGAAGTCCAAATATGTTCGTCAAACTCATGCAAGTGCGGGATCTCATGCGCATGGTCATCGTGGTCGTGTTCTAAGACACCATCTTCTGACTCTTCCACCAATGCCACAAAATCCATCATGCGCACCGCTTTATCGGGGTCAATTTCTGCGGCTTGTATAAGCCGCTCCACCCAACTGTCCGAGACACCGCCGTTGTAGATAAAAAGGTCGCAAGTCGCGATTCGAACAACCTCTTTCGGCGTCGGCTCATAACTGTGGCTTTCGACACCGGGCGGCAGGAGCATGGTCACGTCGACATGCTCACCTCCAAGTTCGCGCGCAAAATCAAATGGCGGGAAAATCGTCGCAACAATATCGAGTTTGTCACCCGTGGATACCTTCTTAGGATTCGCGCAGCCAAGCGGAATTAAAGTCAACAGAACCATGAGAACAAGCAAGATGGCAAATGACTTCCATGCCTTATCAAATATATGAATCACAATCATTCCCCTTCACTGTCAAAAATGACACCGTCTTTAGAATACCATCATCGCGGCCCGATAGAGCAAAAGTTCTGTCGCGATCGCCAATGCACAGAAAATGGCGGCCGTTAACAGGCGGTAAATGATGACTGTGAGGGGTAAAACATCGGTTGACCGCTCGATTAAGCGGAACACAAAATGGAGCGCCACATCGGCCAAAAACCAACCGGCGGGGATAAGAAACATCTCCCAGCGTGTTCCCACGCGCTCTATCATGGCAAGCGCGAAATAGCGCGCAGAAACATTTTCGGGCATCAAAAAGAATAGTGGGAGCGCGGTCAAGAAGGGCGCCACAGCAAAAAACCAGTAAATCGAATAGACCGTGTCCTTTTTCATCGCTTCTTCGCTAACAAGGTCACAAAGACGCCTTCACCGTGGCCGGGGCGCACCTCATGCAATATGTCCTCAAAACTGTACACCGTCTGACGGATCCTTTGGACTTCAAATCCGGCATCGTCGAGCGCCCGAAGCACCTCACCGGTCCCTCGAAAGTAGGCATCGCGGTAAAAAGGGTCGCTTTCTTGTTCGGCCCGGTAAACTTCACCCAAGGGGGCATCAATATCCACATGCGCGATGACGAGGTGTCCCGCCGGTTCTAAGATCCGGTAACATTCCGCAAAAGCCGGTGCCAAGGATTTCAGGTAACAATCCACCGTGATCATAAAGGCCGTATCAAAGGACGCGTCATGGAAGGGGAGGGCTTCGGCCACCCCGCGAACGACGGTGATGCCCCGGTTTTCCGCAAAACGGGCCATGCTGAAAGAAGGCTCCACGCCGAGGGGTACGCCCAGCGCCTCACTAAAGCGCCCCGTCCCCACACCCACCTCCACCGCGCGGGCAAAGCTGGGCGTCACCTGGCGGACGGCCTCGATTTCCGATGCCAGGATCATAGGATTGTCTTCAAACCACTGATCATATTCATTGGCTAAACGATCAAAAAGATCTGACGGGTTCATCGTGCCTCCAAAAGTCCGGGAAATACTTTCATCCGGTCATAAAGCTTTTCTAAAGCGTAGAGGATCTGTTCTTTCTTGTGTTCACTCGTCAGGCAAAAACGCAAGCGGGCCTGCCCGCGGGGCACTGCGGGGAATACCGCCGGAGGCGCCAGGATGCCATCTTCTTCCAACTGTTTTGACAGCATGAAAGCAATGTCATCCGAGCCGATCATGATCGGGGTGACCGCTGTCTCACCCGCCAGGCAGGTGTTCATGCCGTAGCGGTGCGCCTCATCTAAAAATGTGCGAATATTTTGGCGCAGCCGCTCAACACGGCGGTTGTCGCGCTCCATGATTTCAATGCCCTTCATGACCGCGGCCGCAAGCGGCGGGCTGATGCCCACCGAGAAGACAAAGCCCGGCAGGTTGTAGCGCAGATACTCAATCAGGTTGTGGGAGCCGGCAAGGTAGCCTCCGCAGGTCCCAAACCCCTTTGACAAGGTGCCCATATGGATGTCAATATCTTCCGGGTCGATGCCGTAATATTCATCCACCCCGCGTCCCGTCTCGCCTAAGACGAGCATGGAGTGCGCTTCATCGACCATCAAGAAGCAGTCGTATTCATTTTTAAGACGGACAAACTCGGGCACAGGGGAGACATCCCCGTCCATGCTATAAGCTCCTTCAATCACGATCAGGACTTTTTCATAGCGGTCGCGCCGACTCTTCAAAAGCTGTTCGAGAGCTTCGTAGTCATTGTGGGGGAAGGGCCGGGCGTCCGCTTGGGACATCCGGACTCCCTCCGTGATGGAGTTGTGGCTTAGGACGTCATACAGGATGAGATCGCGTTCTTTGCAAAAGTTTCCCACAAAGGTGACATTGGTGGAGTGACCGCCAACCAAGACAAGGGCATCTTCGGTACCTTTCCAACGTGCCAACGCTTTTTCAAGATCCTGATGAATCGTCTTTTCTCCGGCGATCAGCCGGCTGCCGCTCGCGGATGTCCCGTATTGAGCGATGGCCTTGACCGCCGCCTCGTTCACCTCCGGGTCACCCGAAAGCCCGACATAATTATAGGACGCAAAGTTCAGCATCTCTTTATCGCCGATATACGACACATCGCGCAAGGATGAATCCTGGGCGACAAAATACGGATTGCCAAAGGCTTTGATCGCGGGTAAAAGAGACTCCCGCCTCGCCGCAAACGCGATGAACTCGGGCGTCTGTTCGAAACGGCTGATCCGCTCCACGACGCATTCCTCGTCCGAAACAGGGGCGGTCGCTCCGAGATCAATCAGGCCTTGTGAAAACTCACCCTGGATACGGCGAAATACAAGCGCTGCGATGTCATTTACCGTCAGGTCGCGGTTGAACAGGCGCTCGTCAATCGCCAGCGCGTATTTCACCTCGGCGTGTGTCAGAAGCGAGATACTCTGCAGGCTGTCGCCGCCAAGATCCTGTGAGAAGTAAGAGGAGGGGTGCACGGATTCAACGGGGATGGCCAAAACATCCGCGACCATCGCCTGTACGGCGGCGCGCACTTCAAAAAAGGCGGGATCTCCGGCAAGCTCCGGCGTAAAGTAGGCGGCTGTCTGGTAGTCCACCACTTCCGGCCTTTCTATTTCGACCGCTTTTGGCAGGGCCGTGAGCGAATATTCCGTCAGCGGCCAGGTACCGGCGGTGACTTGCTCTGCGACCGGTCCGCGCCTGACTTTGGCCGAGGCCGATAAATCGAGCGGTTTGTGCGAGATGAAAAAGCGTTGAACACGCTGGTTTAAGGGCAGTGTCAGGTTATTTTCGGCCACCGCCTCCGCCAATGCCTTGGGATCGGCGCCTTCAACAGGTTCCACCAGCAAGGCTGTCTCATCGTAAACGTTGTCTGTAAGACCGAAAATGACATAGCGTGAAAAACCCGGAACGGTCGCAAACGCGCCTTCCAGTTCATCCGGGTACAAATTTTCGCCATCGGCTTTCAAGATGATATCTTTGACGCGCCCGTCAAGGAAAATCTTGCCGTCGCAAAGGCGCCCGATATCGCCGGTATGAAACCATTCCTCGCGATCGCGCGGGTGGTATTCGCCCTGGCGCAAGGTCCCGCAGTGGACCACATCGGTACGCACGACGAGTTCGCCCTTTTCGCATTCGTCTTCTTCGGCTTCTGATTCGATCGGAATCATTTTCAAACTGTCATCGTACAGCACTTGACCGACGCTCCCGTCGAGGCGATCATTGACATTCTCGCTGTTCACCACTGAATAGATACCGATCTCGGTCATGCCGTAACCGTTCACAAGATAGTATCCCAATCCGTTGATGGTGCGCAGGGTCTCGGGCAGGATGTAACCGCCGCCGGAAATGGCGATGTAAAGGGAATCACCGACAAGCTGCTCACGGATCATCCGGAGGATACCTTCGATTGGCATCGGGAGATCGACACCGGCCTCCTGGTACGAGAGCGATAACTCGATCATATTGTCAAAATCTTCACCCGTCTTCCCGCTCATCTCGATAAAGCGTTTTTTGACAAGCTGGGCGACACCGTTCCAAACGGCGGGGATCGCGACAAATTGTGTCACATGACTGTCTTTACATGCCTGAACGATGGATTCAGGTGAGGGCTTTTGCGGGATGACCATGGTATTTCCAAACGCCTGCGGGAAAACAAAGCAGACGATGAAACCCAAGACGTGGTGCCAGGGAATAAAAGCGACAGCCTTTTCCTTGACTCCGTCGCGCGCTAAACGATCGGTCACAGGCAATAGCTTTTCGAGAATGCTGTATTGCTTGGTGATTCCAAGATCGTCATGGACATAACAGCGTGAAACGCCCGTGGTACCGCTTGTGCGAAGACAGATATGCCCTGCCCAATCGTATGCTTCCGAAGTCGCTTCAGGCAGCTTTTCATCCCCTCCGCGCCGGTAGCGTGTACGTACCGCCGGATCTTTCCAGTCGGGCATTAGCTGGTCCGCGGGGATCACCGGATAGGGGGTGTGGCGGTCTTGCTCCTCATCCGTGATAAGCGCGATGACACCTGTCTCTTTACACAGTGTATCTGTCAGCTGATCCGCAGCTCTGACATCGATCAGGACAACCGGGTGTCCCGCGGCCATAAGGCCCCAGAAGCAAAGACCGAAAGACGGACTGTTAGAAAGCTTTAAGCCGACCCAGCCCGCTCGTCCCGGGTCGTCGGATTTTAGTGTTTTTTCCTTTTCAGCGATGGCGTCCCGAAGCGGCCCCGATGCAAAATACGCTTTCATGCGACTTGCGGTCTCGTCGATCATCCCCAAGTATTCAGGATAGGAGATCTCATCGATACCGTGGGTGCCGTGCAGCTCAAACGCGCTGCCTTCACCGAGCTGTTCCATAAGGGAAAAGAGCCCCTTGTAGCCGGGCACTTGTGCGAGATATTGCAAATATTCAAAAATCTTCATCTTACCTCCTGGTGGACGGAACTGAATCGGAGGCGCACTAAAGCCCTCCTGGAGTTCCGTCAAACTTAGGATATTATGTCACGCAAATATGAGCAAGTTATTAATCTTGAATCTTCACATTGTTTTCGCAATGAAGTGTTAGGCTGAGCCTTGCATGTTGAGGAGCAAGATAATATGAAGAACCATCACCACACCATCGGGCACTATCCCGTCCGTATGCAGGACTGTGACCCGACAAGACGCATTCACTTACATCGGCTTTTTGATTTCGCACAAGACGCGGACGATCAAAACTGTGCTTTATACGGGATCCAATCGGTCGATTTACATCCTAGGGGTCTTTGTTGGATTCTTATCTCCCACGCCTCCTCTTTTACGGGAGCATTGCCCCGGGGCGAAGATACACTGATCGTGGACAGCTGGACGAGAGGCACAAGGGGTGTCCGCTTCTTACGCGAAAATCGCTACTACAAAAATATCGTGGACGACGCCCATTATTTCGGTTCGGCTACATCCGAATGGATCATCTGTACGCGGGGGGATCACCGACCGCTTCGCCCTTCCGATGTCATGGATACTGAAAAGTTCAACAATGACAGGGATGCGAGTGTGGGCCTTTTTGACAAAATACCCCGCCTTTTGGCCGATGATTCGATCTGGCAAATGGGTGAACACCATACTCATGAGGTCGTTTTGAGCGACCTTGACACCAACACACATCTTCATAGCGCCTGTTACCTGCGCCTTGCCATCGACCAACTGGGCCGCCATCGGGCACTTGATCCGGCACAGGACATGCTCATCGTGAACGCCATTCACCTACAATATATTCAGGAAGTCAATTTCGGACAACGGCTGTTGATTGCCTCAAAAAACACCGAGGACGATCCCGACGCTTTCCTGGTAGAGGGAAGGGTTGAGGGTGCCGATAATCCGTCATTTCTTGCCCGCCTTGAAGGGCGTATCGTCGCGCGGTAAGATCCGCTCGAAGGAGGTCCTCATGCGCGTACTCATTATTGAAGCCATCATTCATCTTCCTTGGTGCCGGTCATTGAAAGACAAGCGCAGGGTCCGCCAGGGCCTGATCGATCGGCTCGTCCGCCGTCATCGCGTCTCTGTCAAAGAGGTTGACTGTCAGGATATATGGCAGACGCTTTGTCTTGGAATCGCGGCGGTGGTCATCTCAGAATCAGCGGCTCAACCCCTTGAGGAATCGATTCATGAAACGGTCGCTCTACACTCAAACGGCGAAATTCGCGAATGGAATGTTGACGTCGTGTAAATGAACTGATTTTTGTTACAATGGATTTGTGTTCCGGTACGCCTGGGTCATCTGACGTATGTGACGTGACGTCCCGGATTGTCCAAAGGAGACTTTGTTCGGAGGTGTTTATGTCACAATCAGCCGGTAAATTAGATTACAAAAGAACGTTGTTTTTAGGCTTCGGTTTTCTTGCAAGTTCACTTGCCTGGAGCATCTATAACAGCCTCGTGCCTGTTCTTTTAGAACAACGCTTCATGTTATCCACGGTCGTCATCGGTACCATTATGACGATCGACAATATCTTTGGTATTATCTTTCAGCCACTCGTCGGCGCCTCAAGTGACAAAACTTTCACGCGCTATGGCCGCCGGATGCCCTGGATCATCATCGGCATTCCGCTGTCAGCCATTTTCTTCACCTTGATCCCCTGGGCGCAGTCACTGGGCCTGATGATGGCCTTTATCATCTGCTTCAACCTGATCATGTCCATGTGGCGCTCGCCTGTGATCGCGCTCATGCCCGACCTCACTCCGCGCCAGCTTCGCAGCAAGGCCAACGGCGTGATCAACCTCATGGGTGGAATCGGCAGTATCATTGCCTTCCTCATCGGCGGCATCTTGGCAAGCCTTGACAACACGGGACGCCTTACCTTTGGCATGGGCTCCATTGTCATGGTGCTGGCACTCATTTTCCTCGTGATCTTTATCCGTGAACCGGTCGCCGATGCCTGGATGCGCGCGCAGCGCGAACAGGTCGGAAAAAGACTTTCAGCCAAAGAGTTCTCAAAAACATTGGCAGAGGAAGAATTCGCCGAGATTAAGGATAAAGGCGGCCTTGACAGAAAGTTGACCTCCGGTGAAAAGAAGAGCCTCATTCTGCTTTTAGGGGCGATTTTCTTCTGGTTCTGCGCCTATAACGCGATCGAGACCTTCTTTACGCTGTTTGCGACGAATGTGCTGAACGTCAGCACGGGGGTCGCGACCATTATGCTGACCTCCTTCTCACTGACCTTTGTCGCCTTTGCGCTTCCCGCGGGGCTCATTGCCGGAAAACGAGGTAGAAAAAAGACCATCGTGAGCGGACTGTTCCTCTTGATCGCCTTCATGCTCCCCATGATTTTCATTAATCCGATTCTCACGGTGTTAGGCGTGGACGTGGCAAGCGCCTCTTCCCTGCTTATCAAGCAGATTGTCGTGATCGGACTTCTGGCATGCGCCGGATTCGGCTGGGCCTGCGTGAACATCAACTCATTGCCGATGGTCGTGGAGCTTGCCTCCCACGACAAGATCGGACGCTTCACGGGTTACTACTATTTCTTCTCCTTCGGCGCTTCTATTTTCAGCCCGATCCTGTTTGGTGCCATTCGAGATCTGACCCAGGATTACAACACGCTGTTCATCTACGCGGTCATCTGCTTTGGCTTGGCGCTTTTATGCACACTCTTTGTGAAACACGGCGAAGTCGAACCGCATGACCCCGAGGTCATGGAGGAAGCGTTGCTGGACGCTTAAGAAGATGGCGGACGATTGACATGTATTAACCGGGCGGGCAAACCCCGCCCGGTTTTTTTAGCGGGAGGTATGAAATGAGCACAAAGATATTCGCCCACAGAGGGGTTCGAAAACACTATCCCGAAAATACCATGGACGCTTTTCGTGCCGCTGACACGATGGGTCTTGACGGCATTGAACTTGACGTTCAAAGAACCTTGGACGGGGTCCTTGTCATTTGTCACGACGAACATCTTTTAGAGTTGGCGGGAGAGGATCTTTGGATCAAAGATTTGACTTGGGAAAAGCTGTCTTTAATCAACATCGCCTGGCATTTGCAAGATGGATCCACGGCTCGAATCCCCACTTTACAAGCGTTTTTACAGTGGCTTAAAACAACGACACTCATCGTCAACATCGAATTGAAAAACAGCATCGTCCCCTACGAAGGCATGGAGGGGGAAGTCCTCGCGCTCATTGATCAGTACCATCTGAGAGATCGCGTGATCATCTCCTCTTTTAATCTGGAAAGTGTCGTCCACATGAAAGCGATCGCCCCCGACATCGATGTGGGTTTCTTATACCAGCGCCTCAAGCCCTTGGCGGACCGCCTCGTGAAAGATGTGGGATTGGACGCGATCCATCCCCTGTATGTGCATCAGCTCTTTTGCCATCTCATGTGGAGCGCCCGTAAAAAGGGCTTAAAAGTCCGTGTATGGACGGTGAATCATCCCTTTTTTATCCGAAACGCGCTATGGCGCAAAGTCGATACGATCATGACCGATGATCCGGAATTGGTATTGGCGTTAAGGGCGAAATATCAGTCACGCCGAAAATAGCTTTCGTAGTCATTAAAACGCTGTTCGCGCGCAAAACCGATCAATGAAATTCCCTCTTCACGCGCCCTGTGGATGGCCAGGGAAGTCACAGCGGCACCTGAAATGACGACCGGGATCCGCGCCATCGACACAATTGCCAGGATGGACGCGGACAGTCGACAACTTGCGACCAGGATCGTTTCCGATAAGTCTTGCCCTTTTTTCAACGCGGCCCCCACCAATTTATGTAAACAATGATGGCGAGAGATATCTTCTGCGTGATCCATCACCACGAGATCCTCTCGGTTGACAAGCATCATGTTATGGGTGCCCCCCGTCCGGTGGAACAGTCGGGCGCGTGACTCAAGCGCGGTCATCAGTGCTTGGATGTCCGAGGGATTGAGTGTTTTCTTCCAATCATTTGATTTACTAAAAAGAAAAGTCCTATCCGCCTCTGTTTCTTTTTCCCGCAGTTGAATATGGGCCGTCATCCGATCCTTGTCACCTGTCAGATGAAGATCGAGGACGTCTCTCTTTGATTGAATCATTCCGTTGGCATAAAGCCAACCCATCACAAGGTCGTCTAGGCGATCGGGCAGGCAGTACAATGTAATTTCCTGAGTATCCGACAAGATGAGATTAAATCGGCATTCCCGGATGACGGCATCCTCTTCTGACAGCGCTTTGCCCTTTTTATATTTGGTAAGACTCACCCTTTCGACGAGCATATCCTCTTCATTTTGTGGTTCTTTGTTTTGCCAGTGCTTTAAATCAGAGGGTTCATTGAGATTTATGAACATGTGATCCAACGCATCGAAAGCTTGGGCGTCTTTTTCACTCAACCACAAGAAGGGCTGTGTGCGACAAAAGTGTTGTAAACCGCTTTCCCCTGCCTTCAAGCGCGCTTCCATCGATGTCACAAGATCCCGATGGTAGAAGGCGTTCAGGGGCTCCAGATAGCCGTTTTTTCTTTTTAACATGGCGCCGGAAACAGGAAGCGAAGAATTCTCCAAACGCTTCATCATGGACTTGATGAAATCGATATTCACATGGGGCATGTCACAGCCTGTGACATAGACAAATTGGCTTTTGGCATGAACAAGTCCCGCGTGGATGCCTCCCATGGGTCCCATGTCGGGATAAAGATCGGACAGAAGTCTCAGCTGGAGTTGTTGTTTTATAACTGCGTCGTACAACTCCGGGCGATGGGTCACAAGCACGATGTCTGGGAAGATTTCGCTCAACTTTTCAATAATGTTTTCGATGAGCGACTGTGCTTCCCCCTGTATGAGCTGCTTGTCAAAGCCCATCCTTTGGCTTTTTCCCCCCGCTAAGATGACAGCGGTCGCAAAAAGAGGGTCAGGGTGAGTTATGGGATCCATTCTGCTAGCGCCGTATGACGGCGTCGACGGGGCACACCTCCTGGCATGTGCCGCACTTGATGCATTCATCCTGGCGGATCACGTGGAGTTCTTTGACCTTGCCGTCGATGCAGGAGACGGGACAGTTTCTGGCGCATTTTGTACAGCCGATGCACTTATCGGTAATAAAGTAGGTGGTCAGTTCTTGACAGACGCCGGCGGGACAGCGTTTTTCTTTGATATGCGCCTCGTATTCTTCGCGGAAGGTTTCAATGGTTGAAAGCACCGGGTTGGCCGAGGTTTGGCCCAAAGCGCACAGGGAGGCGCGCTGAGCGGTTTTTGCTAAACGCAAAAGCCGCGGGATACTTTCTTCGTCGCCGCGTCCCTCCGTGATGTCCTCTAATATTTCGAGCATACGTGTGGTGCCCTCACGGCATGGGGTGCATTTGCCGCAGGATTCCTCAGCGATAAAGTCCATGTAAAAACGCGCGACGTCTACGGCGCAGTTGTCCTCATCCATGACGATCATGCCGCCAGAGCCCATCATGGAGCCGATGGCGGTGAGGCTGTCAAAGTCAATGGGGGTGTCGAGGTATTTTTCACCGATACAGCCACCTGAGGGGCCGCCTGTCTGGACGGCTTTGAATTTTTTGCCGTTCGGGATCCCGCCGCCGATGTCTTCGATGACCTGGCGCAGGGTCATGCCCATCGGGACTTCCACAAGACCGACGTTCTTGATCTTGCCACCTAAGGCGAAGACTTTGGTCCCCGGTGATTTTTCGGTCCCGATCTTTCGGAAAGCTTCGGCTCCCTTGCTCAGGATGACGGGAATGTTGGCGAAGGTTTCGACGTTGTTAATTAAGGTCGGTTTTTTCCACAGCCCTTCGTTCGCGGGGAAGGGCGGCTTGGTGGTCGGCATGCCACGGTAGCCTTCAATGGACGCGATCAATGCGGTCTCCTCGCCGCATACAAAGGCGCCGGCGCCAAGGCGCAATTCGAGGTGGAAGGAAAAGTCGCTACCAAAGATATGGTCGCCCAACAGACCAAGTTCAGTGGCCTGAGCTATAGCGATCTCGAGCCGATGAACCGCGATGGGGTACTCGGCGCGGATGTAGATATAGCCTTGGTGTGAACCCACGGCGTAGCCCGCGATGATCATGGCCTCGATGACGGTATGGGGGTCGCCTTCCAAGATACTCCGGTCCATGAAGGCTCCGGGATCGCCTTCGTCGGCGTTGCATATGACGAATTTCTCGTCGCCTTCGGCCAGTCGTGTGAAGTGCCATTTTCGGCCGGCGGGAAATCCGCCGCCGCCGCGGCCGCGAAGTCCTGAAGCTGTGACTTCGTCAATGACGCTCCAAGGTGTCATGTCAAACAGCGCCTGGTGGAGCGCTCTGTAACCGCCGAGCGCGATGTATTCTTTTATGTTTTCCGGATCAATATGCCCTGAGTGTCTCAAGGCGACGCGTTCCTGGTGCAATGTGAAGGGCACTTCTGAGTAAGCGAGGAGCCCCTCCTCTGTTTTGGCGCCTTCGTAGATGAGATCGAGTACCGGTTCGCCACCGACCAGATGTTCTTCGTAGATGCGGTCGATGTCCTCGACCTCAAGATGGCTGTAGAAGGTGCCGCCGGGGTGCACGATGACGACAGGGCCTGCTTCACAAAGACCAAAACAGCCTGATCCGACGATTTCGATTCGTTCGGAGGCGTCGTCACGGTCGATCAGGGCTTGGAGTCGCTCACGGATCATGGGTGAGCGCGATGAGGTACAGCCGGTGCCCATGCAGATGACGACGGACCATTCGTAAGGCCCCGTGATGCTGTCGGAGGGGAGGCCGCGAAGATTCATGGTTTTGAAAGTTTCTTCACGGATTTCGTTTAATTGGTCGATCGTCATGCTCATGCCTCGTCCCCTTCCTTGTAGCTTTCTTTCAATTCAGTGATCAGTGCTCGCATTTTTTTAAGATCCATCCGACCGTGCACCTCTCCGTTTACGGTCACCACGGGCGCGAGCCCGCAGGCCCCGACACAACGCGTGGTCGTGATGGTAAAAAGGCCGTCTTCGGTCGTCTCACCGCTCTTGATGCCCAAGGCACTTTCGAGTTCCTGTAAGATCTCAGCTGCCCCTTGGATGTAGCAGGCGGTCCCCATGCAGATCGACACTTCACACTGACCTTTGGGTTCGAGTGTAAAGCGCGTGTAAAAGGTGATGACCCCGTAAACGGTTGACATCGGTACTTTAAGCGTTTTGGAGATGATTTCCTGAATGGGTACCGGGATGTGGCCAAATCGGTTTTGCGCCAGATGGAGGGCCTGCATGAGCATGCCCCTGCCTTCTTTTAAATCTTCGAGTTCCCGACGAAAGAGGTCGATTTCCTGTGTATGCTCTGTTTCAATGAACTGTACTGCCATCTTGCTTACTACTCCGTCATTAATGAATTAACCTGGTCCACAATGTGCGTGACATCTTGTTCTGTAAAGGGCGATTCGATAATCCGATCCGCGAAGCGCCGTGTCAAAATCGCAGACGTTTTCACGTGTCCTTCAGGTGCTGTTAAATGCACAAAAAACCTTGGTTGCGTAAAGCGCCGCGAAGTGCTCGATTCAACGAGTAAAACTCCATTACGATCCATTGTCTCATAAAAATCTTTTAAAAAAAATGAAAGGGCGTCTTCCATATTGGCCTCAGAGGCAATTAAGCGGGCGACGCGTTCGCAACCGGCTTGGAAAAACGACCGAATACGGGGCTTTTCTTCGTCACGCGATTCTTCGAGGAAGGCCGTCTTTGTGCCCGGGACTTCGTGACTGACTTTTAATACGCGCACAGGACGGCCCTGCTCGATCAGCTGGCGGGCAAGCGCGAGGCAAAGTGTCGATTTGCTTTGTTTTCTTCGATCTGAACCCACCATGATCATGCGCGGGTATCGGGGGATCGCAAGCGTTAAAGGTTCCTGGGAAATGACTTTTGTCGATTTATCGTAGATCGTCCGCGACGCGTCATAAAAATGAGGTTCTCCGATTAATACCGACCGTGCCAGTTGACCCGCTTCTTGCGCGGCAAGTTCTAACAGGTCCTTGGCTGCCGGATGAAAGGGTGCCGGTGAAGGGATCGTCTGAAATAAAAGTGAAAGGCTTTTTGCGTGCGGATCGATGAGGGCGACTTGTAAAGAATTTCCGTTTGATTCGGCCATGACAATCGGCAATCCTTGCGAACGACAAGACTGTTCGAGTGCGCCATGGCTGTCGTCGTTGTCTAAGCAATCTAAGACGAGATCGGTTTCTTGCGGGAAAAGATAATGCTCGAGGTCATGGCGTGAGGCCTGGATGATTCGGATGGACGCGCCGTAACCCGCTTCGCGGATGACACGGATCATTTGGGACTCTGTTGTTTCTTGGTAATCATCGAAAAAGGACATCAGGGTAAATGACGTAATGCCTTCTTCCGCCAGTGTTTTGGCTGCGGGGACGGCCATCTCGCCTTGTCCCGTGATCAGGACCGAGTGAGCTCCGATCGATCTTGCAAGTTGGGGATTTATTTCATTTTTTTCGTTGGCGTTCATACCCCATCAATATACCATTAGCCTTTTGCCTCTTCTCCCCGGCAAAACACGCGTGTCAGGGCGCCCTGTTTGTCCATGAAGACAAGATCGGCGTCCATCCCGGGCGCGATGTTGCCCTTGTGGGAGAGGCCCAACCATTGGGCGGCATTGGTTGAACTTGCGGGGATGAGTTCGGCTAAGGATTTTTGGGTCATTTCCATGAGATTCAAAAGCGCGCGATCCATGGTCAGGGTGCTGCCCGCCAGGCGCCCGTCTTCTTTTCGTGATTGACCGTCCTTCACCGTTACGTCCCGGCTTCCCAGGTGGTATGCGCCGTCGGGCAATCCGGTGGCCATCATGGAGTCGGAGACTAGCATTAGGTGGTTAGGGCTTTTGAGGCGATCGACTATGCGTATGAAGGCGGGGTGAGAATGCACGCCGTCCGCGATAATTTCGACAAAGAAGGGGTAGTCAAGGGCGGCTCCCAGGATCCCCGGCTCCCGGTGATGAAAGCCCCGCATGGCGTTTCCAAGGTGGGTGACGGCATGGGCGCCTGCCTTGTAGGCGTCGACCGTTTGTTGCCAGGTCGCGTCGCTGTGGCCGATTGAGATGCGGATGCCCAACGCGATGGCTTTTGCCATCAGGTCTTTGGCACCTCGAATCTCAGGCGCCATCGTCATCGAGCGGATGTGACCTTTCGCGATCGCTTGGTAATGGTGAAGCAGTTCGATATCGGACGCTTGGATGTAGCGTTCTTCGAATGTGGCATGGAATTTGGGTGACAGGAAGGGTCCTTCCAGATGGATGCCGAGTAATTCGGCGCCTTTGCCCGGCTCTTCGATGGCAAGGACGGCTTCGTGGATGGCTTTTTCGGTTTGTGTCACTGCGTCACAGCCGATGGAACAAAGCCAGCTTGTCGTCCCGTGACAGGCAAGCTTTAGACCCAAGGTTCTTAGTTCATTGGCGCTCGCGTGATTCAAGTCGATGCCATAGGCACCATGGGAGTGGGGGTCGATGAAGCCGGGGATGACATAACACCCTTTGGCATCGATCGTATCGAGTGCCTCGTCATTCTCACCGCCAATTTCCGTGATAACGCCTTGGCGTACGGTCAGGGTTGTCTCGACAAAAGAGCGGTCTTGGTACAGTTTGGGGTTTTTTAAGTAAAAACTGTTCACATCATTCCTCATACTCTAAAAAAGAATAATAAAAAACCCGCCTCTTTGTCAAAGTAGCCGGGTATATCGGTCATGCGCTTTGGCAACTAATTTATTTTCCGCCGCCTTCGACGAATACAACGTCTCCTGTACTTTCACCCCACATGGAAGGGCCATCAATTCCGTCATCGTCCGTATTGGCGCTTGAGATAAGGGTGTGTTCGGGCTCGACATACTCGTCCGCTTTGTCCGCCAACGCAAAACCCGCGATAAGCATTATCATAAGAAGTATAGTTATGATTGAACTTAGGACCTTTTTCACGCTCTACCTCAATTTATTGTTATAATCATGCATAGATTGTAATTATATATACAAACTATACTCCGTGCGCCGTCTACTAGTATTACTATTAATTCTCATGATAATACTGATATATCGACCCGTCACGTAACTTTATCTTTTATACCACAAAATAATTTGCTATGCAAGACCGGTCTTTCTGTAACAAATGAACCGTTTTTTTAACTTGCGCATTCAGTTTATACTTAGACTGAAAGTGAGTGATTTATGGCTAATACGTCTGTGAAAATAGTTCAGATCCGCGATCTCAATGAGCGCGGGCAAGGGGTCGGCGCGATTGTGGATGACTCACCACTTCAAGGAAAAGTCTGTTTTGTGGACGGGGCGCTGCCCGGCGAAACGGTGAGCGCGCTTGTGCGTCTGGAAAAACCTCGTTTTCTTGTGTTGGAGTTATTGGAGGTGCTCGCAAAAAGTCCTGATCGTATCCTTTCGGACTGTGAGTATTTCCCTGAATGCGGTAGCTGTCAGTTGCGCCACATGGACTACCATGCAGAGCTTTCCTTCAAACAGAAGCGTGTTAGGGATCTTCTCTCGCGGCAGGGTCCTCTCGAGGTGAACGATCCGGCGTTTTTGCCGATTATCGGGATGGAGCATCCCCTCCACTACCGGTCAAAGAGTATCTTTCCTATACAAAAGGAAGATGACGCCATTAAAATCGGGCAATACCGCCGCGGGACGCACGATCTTGTGGATCTTTTCCATTGTCAGTTACACGGCGAGGTCGCGCTCGACATCGTGAATGCCGTACGAGAGCTTATTCTGCGTGACGGCGTCTCCATCTACGATGAGCAACAGCATCGGGGGACGCTGCGCCATTTAGTCGTTCGGGAAGGTTTTTCTTCTAAGCAGTTGATGCTTATTTTTGTCGTGAATGATAAAGAGGCGGACGATGTGATCCGCTCCTGGATCCCTCTCTTAAAAAGGGTCGTGCAGAAGCGTGGCATGGCCCTCCAAAGTGTTTGGATAAATGACATGGATACGAAGGGCAATCGAATTCTGTCTTCGAATTACCGCTTGTCAGAGGGCGAGGAATCGATTACGGAGACGATAAATGGTGTGAGCTATAACATTTCACCGGATAGTTTTTTCCAGGTAAATCCCATCCAAGCGGCGGTCCTTTTTGACCAGGTGGTCAAGATGGCGGCTTTGCAGCCTGATGAAAAGGTGCTCGATCTTTATTCGGGTGTGGGGGCGCTCGCATTACAGTTAGCCAGTGCCGCTCAAAATGATCCTTCGATTTCAATTACGGGGGTCGATTTAGTGCCCCTGGCGATTCTTGACGCGAAGGAGAATGCCAGGATAAATAATCTTAAGAAGCTGCACTTTATCGCTGAGGACGCGACTTCTTGGCTGAACGATTATGAAAATGACCCTGACAAAAAGCCTTTCGATGTCATTGTGGTGGATCCTCCGAGGAAGGGATTGGACCCGGAAGCGATTGATGTGATGAATCGTTCGGGGGCCAAAAGGATCGTCTATGTGAGCTGTAATCCTTCGACCTTAGCGCGTGACCTCAGTTTATTAAGTGACATGTATTCGGTATCTCGGGTGCAGCCTGTGGATATGTTTCCGAGGACGATGCATGTTGAGACGGTCGTATTGATGTCAAGGGTAGAAAAGTAGTAGTGTTAAAAGGTGAGTAAATAAGGATATTCCGTGATTTCAGACTAGGGTACAAGCCGAGTAGATAAAGGTGTATTATGTTGGTAAACCATATAGAAGGGGGTTTGACAATGAGTAGAGAACGACAAAAAATGTTTAAAAGAATGCTGATGTTGGTAACTATTGTATTTCTATCCATACTATCTTTAGGGGTTCAATCGGTGGCATCAGCATCGGAACAATTCGACCGCTTAGATCAGTCAAATGAACAGGAGTTTTTCACTCAGCTCAATCGTGATATTACGCTTGAACAGGCCATTTCAGAGTATCCCGCTATATTGGATTATTTCCCGATCGAAGAGGTATCTCCGTCAGAATCTGTCGATGCAAGTATACCAGTTTATGATTTCTCGAACGTAAGTGCATACGACTTATTGAGTAGTTTAAATGCAAGGAAGAGATCTTCTACCGAAGAGGCGTTTTTCACTCAACTCGATCGTGATATTACGCTTGA
>DIRK01000021.1:0-18693 GCA_002427535.1 Mageeibacillus sp. UBA5438
GCTGATGTGCGCGGCCCAGGCCATTGATTTACAAACTAAACGAAAGCTGGGTGAGGGGACAGGGCGCGTGTATAGGCTCATTCGCCGTCATGTGCCGGTATTAACAGAGGATCGGCCTCCTTCTGAGGACATTGAACGGATCTCTCAGTTAATTTTGAACGGTGACATCCGCATCCTCTTCGACGAATGACATGCTATAGTATTTTTATCGCGAGAAAAAAGGGAGGTTTATAGATGAAATACAAAGACTTAGCAATTACCGACTATATTGAGCAGGCGGCGTCCGCCTCGGCGACACCGGGCGGCGGCAGTGTCTCAGCTCTAATTGCGGCATTAGGCGCGGCGTTAGGGCAGATGGTGTACAACCTGACGGTCACTAAAAAATCTTATCAGGCCAACGATGAGTCCGTGAAGACAGCGGTTCAATCGGACTGGCGGGCGATCGAAAAACTGCAGGGTGAATTCCTTGATTTGATCGACCGCGACATCGATGCCTTTAACCTATACATGGATGCCTTGGCGCTCCCCAAGGAGACCGATGACGAGAAGGCGGCTCGAAAAGAGGCTTTGGCAAAGGCTTCGATTATCGCCATGGAGGTGCCGCTTGAGACATCCGACAAAGCATTGGAGCTGTTGCGCCATTTAGGTTCCATCGCGCGTTACGGTCACAAAAACTGTATCTCGGACGCGGGCGTGGCCGCCCTTTCGGCCCATGCGGCCCTGCAGGCTTCTGTGATGAATGTTCGCATTAATTTGGGCGGCATTGACGACCAGGCGATCCGCGAACAGGCTGAAAAGACGTGTGCGGCGTATATTGAAGAATCGGCGGTCCTGACAAAAGAAATCATTGACATCGTGTACGCGATGATTTAAAAGAAAAAATGTAAGCAAGTAAAAGCGGCGGGGAAAAACGATTTTCCCGCCGCTTTTTTGTCACCGTCCAAATTATTTTATGGAGCGGGTGACCACGCCACCTGAAGCTGATTGTCAACAATCGAAAGCGGCCCTGATCTTAAGATGAACTGATCCCTGTAATTCGTTTCGGACACGATCAATTGCCCGTTGACCAGGGACAAAAAATAGTCGTGGGAGAAGCGATCCCTAAGGTCATAGGATGTCTCATTTTGGACGTCGAAGATGCTGACAAAAGTGTCGACAATGCCCGAACCCCAACTTGCCTGAACGCATAATTCCGGTTTTTTATCCCCGTTCAAATCAACAAGATAGACACTCCAAATGGGCATGCCATAGAGAAGCTCGGTTTCGACACCCGCTCGGGTGGACGATAGAATCGCGGCGTCACAATGGAAGGCGATATCGGGGAACGCCTCGAGCGCCAATGAATGATCTTGCTCCCATAACCCTTCCGGATCCGCGTTTTGATCGAACCACACACGAGGTTCAAAATCGGGATATAGGGGAGGTAACTCGTCCACGCGCGCATACCGCGCTCCCTCATCGGCATAAAGAGGTACAGATGCGGATCGGAAGATTATTGTATCCCGGTCGATTATTTCAAAACGCGCGATTTCATTGCCATCTTTTATGCCGAAAATAGCTTCCTGTTCGGGTGAAGGAATCACAGCGAGGATCAATAAGGCATCATCGGACAGCTCATAGTGACAGGGAGGAGGATAATAACTGCTGATGAACGGCTGGGCCAGCCTGGCGGTCCCATCGGGGTCAAGAGAAAGGGAGCTCAAACGTTCCAATTTTTCTTTGTCCGTCATCGATTCGAGCAAAAATATCCCACTAAAATCACTGGGCAAAGGGGACGGTTTCATGGACTGATGACGATTCAACACCAGTCCGGCGGATAAAAGCAAGGCTAGCACGACCGCCAGGATCAGTGCGATACGCGTAGGTTTCTTAAAATGAAGCACACGCCTGATCCTTTCTTTTATGCCTCCCTCACCAAAGGCTAGGGGGCTGTTTTGGAAACGATAAGGGGTCGCAAAGGCTAAAAGGGATCGCGAATAGGCTCTTTTTGTCTCAGCATTCATACCCTTTAAAACCTGTTCATCGCATGACTCCTCCATATCGAGCTCCATGAGGAAGAAACCTAAATGGACAAGCGGATTGAACCAGTGAAGCGATAGGATGAAAAAAGCTGCCAACTTGATAAGCGGGTCACGACGCCTTATATGGGTCTGTTCGTGCAAGAGAATGTAGTTTCTTTCCTCCCCCGTAAGCCCTTGGGGAAGGTAAACTTTTGGGTTCCAAAAGCCGAGAACAAACGGCGTTGTGAGAAGCTCTGTCTCGAAGATGCCGGGCTCGGTTTCAACGCACTCTTTCATTTTGCGCTTGAGCGAAACGTAGGACAGGACGCCGTAAACGAGCATGGCAAAAGCGCCGAGAAGCCAAACAACTGCGCCCATGAGGATCCAGCGTTCTAAGGGATTCACGCGGTTTTGCGTAGCAACGGGGAGCATGTCACTTACCACATGATTGACAAAGACAAAGCCACTGTCGAATCGCGGTATCTCTTGAGAGCCGATGTCCAACGGGATCGACTGGGCGTGGAACGGGATCAGGCTAAATATACTCTCAATTGAAAAGGGGAAAAGGAGCCGTATCCCAGCGATCGCCCATAAACCATAAGAGATCATTTTGGGCGCCCTTTTCAACAGATAGCGGGCAAGGCAAAGAATCAAGATGACAAAACCGCCCGTGATACTCATATTCAAAACAGTGAGAAACAATTTATCCATCCGACTCTTCCTCGTGCGCTTCAATCAGGCGCTTTAGCTGTTCAATATGTTCTCTTTCGAGTTTTCTCCCGCCCATGAACGACGTGATAAATCGCGGCAGGCTCCCTCCGAAACTATCCTCCACATAGCGGCGGCTTTCACGGGCAAGTTGCTGTTCTTGTGTGAGGAGTACCGAAATATGGGCGTTGTCATTTTTGAAAACGCCTTTATCACATAGCCTTTTCAAAACAGTATAAGTAGTGGATTTTTTCCAATGAAGCTTCTGTTCGGCCAAAAGGACCAACTCAGGTGATGTGAGTGGCGCCTCTTGCCAAATAATGATAGCAAGCTTAGCTTCGGCCTGGGTCAGTGTAGGGTCTTTACGCATGCTCACCTCCTGGTCTAATGGTACTAGACTATCATTAGTCTACACCTGCTAGACTATTAGTGTCAACTGCGAAACGGATATTCTTATACTTTCATTGACAAGTCGCCCCCTGCAACATAAACTATTCATTAGATTAAACGATCGGCCTCGACACCATCGGGGCTATTCATTGATACTCATCGTGATTTAATCGTTTTTGAAACTTGATAATAGAATAATGGAGGTGATTACCATCGAATGGTTATTTATGGTTATCGGTTTGCTTGCGGGCGCGATCGCCGCTTCGGGTTTGACAGCGCTTTTCTATCATAAAGGGTACAGCAAGAAGGGCCAGGAACTGCTAGAAGATAGGCAGAAAACAGATGAAGAAGCCGTCGCAATCATCACAGATGCGATCAAGAAGGGTGAAGATAGAAAAAGAGAAATCCTCCTATCGGTTAAAGAAGAAGTTCATAAATCGAAATTGGAACTCGAACGCGATGTTCGTGAGCGCCGTCAGGAATTGACGCGTGAGCGTGAACGCATTGATACAAAAGAGACAACGCTCGACCGAAGAGCGCAGAGCTTGGAAGATCGAGAACAAAATTTCAAACAACGCGAAGATCGGCTACAGGATCAGGAAGTAGAGATCGCCGCGATCGAATCTCAAAAGCGCGTGGAATTGGAACGAGTTGCCGGATTGTCGGTCACAGAGGCGCGAGATATCGTGCTTCAGACAGCCGAAACGGAATTCCGTTATGACTTATCCGTTTTGTACAAGAAAATTGAAGACGAAGCCAGAACCACAGCACAGGAAAGGGCGCGCGAAATTGTCGTGACGACGATCCAACGCTATGCCAGCGACTATGTGTCTGAATCGACTGTCTCCGTCGTCACCCTGCCCAACGAAGAGATGAAGGGTCGGATTATCGGCCGTGAAGGCCGTAACATCCGCACGATCGAGCAACTTACAGGTGTGGACCTCATCATCGACGACACGCCTGAGGCCGTGATCTTGTCGAGCTTTGACCCCGTCAGACGGGAAATCGCCCGGATCAGTATTGAAAAACTGGTCCAGGACGGGCGCATCCATCCGACACGTATTGAGGAGATGGTGCGCAAAGCTACCAAGGAAGTTGAAGCGTCTATGCGTGAAGCCGGCGAACAGGTGGTGTTTGACACCAACGTCGCGGGTATCCCCGAGGAAATTGTCCATATGCTCGGCCGTCTGAAATACAGGACGAGTTACGGACAAAATGTCCTGCAGCACGCGGTTGAAGTATCGCGTATTGCCGGCATGCTGGCAGCCGAACTCGACCTCGATGTCGCGGCCGCCAAGAAAGCGGGGCTTTTGCATGACCTTGGCAAGGCGGTGGACTTCGAGATGGACGGCTCGCATGTGGAGTTGGGCGCGGAGCTTGCCCGACGCTACAAACTGGATCCGATTACGATCAACAGCATCGAATCCCATCACGGCGATGTGGAACCTGAAACACCCATTGCCTGTCTTGTCTCGGCGGCCGACGCGATTTCCGCAGCACGCCCCGGCGCAAGACGCGAGAACATCGAAACGTACATTAAACGCATCGAAAAACTCGAAGAAATTGCGGAATCAATCCCCGGCGTTGAGAAATCCTACGCCGTTCAGGCAGGCCGCGAGGTGCGCGTCATCGTTGAACCGGATGCGGTGACCGATGAGGAAATGCCGCTTCTTGTGCATGAGATCTGCAAAAAGATTGAACAGGAACTGAATTTCCCGGGTCAGATCAAGGTGAACATGATCCGCGAAAGCCGATACAGCGATTTTGCGAAGTAAAAAACAACAAAAAACAAGTTGAAGCGGATCGCTTCAGCTGCAAGAATAGGCTTGCAGTTGAGGCGGTCCGTTTCTTCTTTGTGGTAATCTTGTAAGGTGAAACGGACACATTGCAGAAGACTCATCGTGATGAAAAGAACCTTGTCATGGGCGCTTATTTTGGCCCTGGCATTGGCCTTATCCGGCTGCCTTCCAAAGGAAAATGAGCCTTCCTTTGAACCGGACGATCCCGTCGTCGAGACGGTGCCACATCCGACCCTGCCCCTGCCGCAGAACCCACAAGCATCCGACGTATTGCGCGTGGCCACGCGAGGCGATGTGGACCTCAATCCGCTTTGGCCGAAACATTACGCGACAGCCTCGCTTTTAAGGCTGGTCCACCTGCCCTTATTCGATCTTGATTACGACGGACACATTGTGCCCGTGCTGGTGCGCCACGTTCAAATGTCATCCGACGAACGGCAGTACACGATTGTGTTAAAAGATGACATCGAGTTCCATAACGGTCGAGCGATTACCGCAGAGGACGCTTTAGCGTCCCTTAAGACCTATATGAGGATCCGATTGGCCTTTGATTTCGACCTGTCCGAAGAAGAGGATCAGGAAACGCCTGTTGAGACATTATCCTTCAAGGGTGTTCATTCGGCGGTGCTCACCCATCAGTACCGCTCGCTTTCAAACATTAAAACGATTGAAAGCCGGGGAGCGCATGAAGTGATCATCACTTTAGAAGCGCCCGACCCCGACCTTGTCCGCCTTCTCATCATTCCGGTATTGCCCGCCGATGAGGTGAATACGCGTTCCTTGAATCCTCTGACGGGAAGCGGGTCCTGGCAAATTGCTTCTTCGTCGATCATTGGAATTTCGCTTGTGAGGCTTGAAACCGGGGGCCATGTGCGGAGAATTGAGGCCTCTGCCTATTCATCTATTCTAGAAGCCTCCCGTGCCTTTGACGCGGGTGACATTGATCTTTTGCTCATGGACGAAGAGGAAACGACGCTATACGCGGATCGATCGCGCATCCGAAAGCAACGCTTTGATGACGACGGCTATATTTCACTTGTCTTTCCTTACCCATCGATCGACAACCGCGATTTGTTGCTTTACGCGATTGAAAGCGATCCCGGTGTTGATTTTGTCGCGGCGCCGATGTCACGGCTTTCTTATCCGGTCCTGCCCACCGATGTAAGACTTATAGGCGCAAGAATACGAAGCTTGAAAACCGATGCGCCCGAAGGGATCACAGAAGAAATTCAAGATGAGGCGGGCAAACCTGAGGCGTCTGACCGGCGCCCCTTCCGTTTGATCGTGCCGGAGTTAGGAACGCCTAACCGCTTGATTGATAAAATCGAGGCCGCCTTAGCCCGCGTCGACCGCCAACTGATCGTGGAGCATGTGAGTGTGGATGAATGGCAACGGGTCTTGAACCGAAGGGACTACGACGCGGCGCTCATCCTGGATGAAAGCATCAGCTACCTTGACCCCGTCGATTACTTGGAAGGCTTATATGATGTAGGATTATGGAACTGGCGCGACTTTATCGATCCGGATGATCAGGAAATCCTTGTCGCCGCAAGGCGAAAAATGGATCCTGAAAGCCGGATCCAAAAGCCGACGCCGGCGGAGTACGCGGAAGCGATTTACCGCGTTTTTGAGAAAACACCCGCCATCGGCCTGGCCGCAACATCCGTGATGGTCTGGTACAGTGATAATATCGAGGGAACGATGTCAGGGACTCGTTATTCACCTTATGAAGGTGTGGAGGATTTACAGATATGGAGGCGATAATCGTCATCATTCTCATCATGGCCGATCAATGGACCAAGGGCCTGTCGGAACGCCTGATCGGTTCAGGTGATCCTTTGACCGTGATCCCCGGTTTTTTTGAGATCAGCTATCTAAAGAATACAGGGGCTGCCTGGAGCATGTTCGCAAATCAATCGTGGGGATTGGTGCTTCTTTCGGTATTATCGTCCGTCGTATTATTTGCGCTTTTGTGGTGGCTTCGAAAAGCAAGCGACCCGCGCGTGAAAACCGTGCTCATACTTTTGGCGGCCGGAAGCGCCGGCAACCTGATCGACCGCTTACGTATTGGCGCCGTGACGGACTTTTTATCCTTTACTTTCGGAACGTACGCGTTTCCGACATTCAATGTGGCAGATTCCCTCATTACGATCGGGGCGTTTCTTTTAATCTTCTTTTCGTTAAAAGACAAGCATTTTTTAAACGTGCTGTTAGGGGAGCATGAAAGAACCATCACATCACTTGAGGATGAACGGCATGAAACGTGATCCCATCGTCATTCATTTGGATGAAGCAGGCCTAAGGCTAGATAAATGGCTTTCAATTCGCCTGCCCGAACATTCACGCGAATTTTGGAAACAACGTATCTTAAAAGGCGAGGTGACGGTGAACGGCAAAAAGGTCAATCCGTCGCGTTCGCTTATTGAAAATGATCAAATTGAATTTTCTATCGAAGTCGAAGAAACAAAAGTGACACCGGCGGCCGAGCCTTTGACCCTTAAACTCCTTTATGAAGACGAATGGTTTTTCGTCGTCGATAAACCCGCGGGGCTGGTCGTGCATCCGGCGCACGGACACGCCTCGGGAACCCTGGCCGACGCTTTGGGGGCGATGTACCCAAAAGGCCTATCCGATCTTTCGGGTAAGGATCGCCAGGGTATTGTTCACCGCCTCGATAAGGATACCTCCGGCGCGATGCTCATCGCCCGAGATAATGATACCCACGAAAAGCTGGCGAAATTGTTTCGGGAGCAGACGATTGACCGTATTTATGATGCGGTGGCCTGGGGAATGCCCGCGTCGCTTTCGGGGCGGATCGACGCGCCGATCATAAGAGGTGATGTCAACCGCAAGAAGATGGTGGTTAAAGAGGACGGGAAAGAGGCCAAAACAGATTTCCGGGTCCTCTCACAAAAGGACGATATGACGCATTTAGAATGTCGGCTCCTCACAGGCAGGACGCATCAAATACGTGTCCATTTGGCTTATATAGACCACCCTGTAGTCGGTGACCGACTGTATGGGGGATGGCGTAAGGGATTAGCACTTGAATACCATCTGCTTCACGCTAGGGGCCTGGCCTTTACGCACCCTGTGACAGGGGAAGCATTTTCTGTTAATAGTCCCCTTCCGAGTCGATTTTATTCCTATGTGCGAAGAGAGGACCTTTAAATGACCTCCCAGCTTACGCACAAACGCATTCTGGCCATGATACTCGTCATGATCATCGGTTTTTCCGGGGGTATTTTCATCAAGACAATGCTCAGGGTGGGGGAAGGCGAGGATGTTGATATTACCGCCATCCGCCAGGCCAATGAAGCCTTGCTGGAAGAAAAAGAACGCTATGGCGCCCTGCAGGCGCAAAACGCGGATCTTGAGGATAGAAAGCGCATCCTGCTTCGCCGTTTCGAAGACTACGAGGACACAGGCGGCATTTTGTCAGAACTTCGCGAAAATGCCTGGTTGTCGGGGATGACCGACGTCGAAGGTAAGGGGATTGTATTAACCCTTGACGACAAACCGGACTACGATCCGCTGGTCGATCCGATCGAATCGGTGATCCATGACAGCACGGTCAACTATGTGGTGAATCTCCTGTGGTCGGGAGGGGCGCGTGCGGTGGCCTTTAACGGCGTACGGCTGACATCCGTGTCCGAAATCAGCTGTGTGGGTCCTGTTATCTTGTGCTACGGCATCCGGCAGATGCCGCCCTATGTCCTGGAAGCCATCGGGCCTGTTGACGCGATGCGCGATGTCCTTGAAAAAGATTCGTACCTGGCGCATCTGACGCAGAGCAAAATAGGGATTCGCTTTACGGTAAACACGCAGGAACAGATGCTTTTACCGTCATTTTCCAGGACACACGATATATTGCCGTATATCAATCTGCTTCGGGAACCTTAACAGGCGACCGGGAACTGAGGTATGGATATGAAAAAGAAATGGATTCAATATGCGTCTATCCTGATTGTCTGTGTCTTTGTGGGGCTTGCGATTGCCCTTTTGATGAAAAATCTGAATCTCATCAATGTGGGAGACACCAGTATTCAGGAACTGCAAAACCAGATTATTGACTACCAAAAAAAGAACGAAGACTTGAACAACCGCAATACGCGACTTTATGAATATTTGCGCGAGCTTGAGGAGGAACTGGCCAGCGGCCGGGGCGAAAGCTACCTGCACATCGTGGAGGAAAAAGAGCAGTACGCTCTCTTTGCGGGTCTTCGGGCCGTGAAAAATGCCGGTGTCGTGATCACGATGACACCTCTTGAAGGCTACCAGATGCAGGACGCCGTCGTGCGTCAGTTTGTGAATGAACTGTCAGCCTTGGGCGCACAGGCCATCGCCGTGAATGAGGAGCGTAAGGTGGCCACCACTGAGATCCGGACAAGCCAGGACATGATCTTGGTGAACGGGGTGTCGTATGCCCGAACAGAACCCTTTGAAATCAAAGCGATTATTGATCCGGGGAAAATTGATTCCTACGTGGTGCCGTATCTTTTGTCCATCAGTGACAATATTAAAAAGCAACTGTCGGATGACGCTTTGACAATCGCGATCCGAAAAGATGAGCATGTGCTCATTCCGGCCTTGAATGAAGACCGAATCGCGTACCAAATGGAATTGCTCGAACCGGTGGAATAGTATAATGGTGACAATGGAAACGAACGAAATTATTTTTGAAAAACAAATTGAATTAGAAAGCCCCGAGGAAGGCTTAGTCCTGCTCGGCGCCTGCAACGGTAACGCCTCTCTTTTCAGTGAGGCTTTTAATGTCTCCTGTGACTCCACAGCGAATGGCGTAGTGCTGCGAGGAACGGATAAACCCTCCGTTGAAATGGCCTCTCGCATTATGGACCGCCTGTACCAGCTCTTGCGAACAGGAGCCGCGCCGGTCACCGAACAATTGATCCGCTACCTGATTGACGCCGCGCGGGAAGGTTCCTTAGCAGATGTCGAAGCGTTTACACCGGATCTTATCTGTGTCAACGCGAAGGGCCGACCCATTTCGTCCAAGACAAAGGGGCAGCAGCTTTACGTCGATGCGATCCGAAAGCATGAGCTGACCTTTGCCATCGGGCCCGCGGGCACGGGCAAGACGTACTTGGCAGTCGCGATGGCCGTCAAGGCTTTTCGCGCGCATGAGGTCTCGCGCATTATTCTGACGCGTCCGGCGATTGAGGCAGGCGAAAACTTAGGCTTTTTGCCTGGGGATCTTCAAAGCAAGGTCGACCCTTATATGAGGCCGCTTTACGATTCATTAAATGACCTGATGGGCTTTGAGACTTACCAGCGCCATCTGGAAAAAGGTGAAATTGAAATTTCTCCTTTGGCCTACATGCGCGGGCGTACTCTTGACGACGCGTTTATTATCTTAGATGAGGCGCAAAATACGACGCGCGAACAGATGAAAATGTTTTTGACACGCATCGGCTACAACGCGAAAGCTGTTGTCACAGGCGATATTACACAGATTGACCTCCCTGCAAGACGAAAGAGCGGGTTGGCGGAGGCCGCCTCCTTACTTGGGAACTTGGAGGGGATCAAAAGCATCCGTCTGACTGAGCGCGATGTGGTGCGAAATCCGCTTGTGCAGCGCATTATCCGGGCTTATGAGAAAGACTCAACATCAAGCCGCAAAGATCATTCGAACAGGAGACCGCGTCCGTGAAATCTGAGAACGCGAAGGCGCGTCAAGCGATCAACGTGCTCTTTTTAATCGTCGCGATCGCAATTATCGTGGGCACCGTCTACATTGGCGGCACTCCGCGCCAATACGATCTGGAAGTGGGGGATGTCAGCGCGTACGATATCGCGGCGCCGCGTGACATCGCCGATGAGGCGGAGACGGAAAGGCGGGCACTTGTTGAGATGTCGCTCGTGCCGAACATCATGATCCGTTCGGAGGCGCGAAGTGAAGAGTCTCGCGACAAGGTCTCGCAGTTGATTATCCTCGTGAAAGAGAAAAGAGATTCACTCTATCGTGAACCCGTTGTGGAAGTTGAGCCCATTCCCGGGGAGGAAATTGGTGACACGGAACCGGATGACCCTATCGATCGGCCCAGAAAGCCGGACAGTCATGAAATAGAATTGGCGGTGTCCTCGATCATCTCGGCCATCGATCAGTCCTTAGGGGTGGTGATTCCATCCGGGGACGCCGATCAGATGATCCGCATGGGCGACGACCGCTATGAGCATTTGTCCGCTATCTTGTTTGCGGAAGCCGGCGCCATTGTGGCAAAAACGCTTGATGCGAACGGTCTGCGTCTGGCCATTGCGGAGACGGTCACGCGTTTGGAAGAATCAATGGATTACTACCTTGACGACGCGGCCTTAACCGGGCGCCTTTTAGGCCTTTTATTGCAGGCCAATGTCGAGTTCAACCAGGAAGCGACCGAAAAGGCAAAAACCGCCGCCTATGAACGTGTCATGAGCAACCCCGTGATGATTAACCGTGGCGTGCGCATTATCAGTCAGGGCGATGTGATCACCCCTGAGCTGAAAACCATGCTGGATGAACTGAACCTCACCGTCGGGGCGAGGCTTGACTGGATTCGCGTCGCGTCCACGACGGCGCTGGTCCTTTTAGTCGGCGTCGTGTCGATCTTCTTTTTCTCGCGTTATTCGTCGGATCTTTTGTTTTCGACGCCGCGCAACACATTGGCGATGGTCCTGGCCATCTTGATCCCCCTCATGATGACCGCTTACCTGGCGCGCGACTATCCCTTGGCGCCGCCCGCGTATTTTGCGGCGGTAGTCATTACGGCGTATTTTGGATTCCGCACCTCCTTGTTCTTAAGTGCGATGCTAATCATCCTCATGATGCCCATGACTTCCTTTAACCCGACTTTTCCTGTGGTCGCGCTCTTGGGTTGTACCATCGCGGCGCTGTTCACGAAGGGTTCAGGACGTCACGACAATTACGCGCGCATTATCCTTGCGACTTCTTTTGTGAATGCCGCGGCCACACTCTTAGGCGGGCTCTTGCAAAAGGAATCTTGGGGGACCATCACGAGCACGGTCATGCAGGCCACCTTGTCGGGTGCTTTGTCGGTCATTATCGGGATCGGCATCATGCCTTTATTTGAATTAATCTTCAATACAGTCTCGCCCTTGCGGCTGATTGAGCTGTCTCAGCCGGGCCATCCTTTAATGAAACGCCTGTTTGTTGAGGCGCCCGGAACGTCCCAGCACAGCATGATGGTGGCGAACTTGGCCGATACCGCGGCGGAAGCTGTCGGCGCCAATGCCATGATCGCACGTGTCGGCGCTTATTTTCACGACGTGGGCAAACTGGAAGCCCCCCTCATGTTCACGGAAAATCAAACGGGAGACAACCCGCACGACCGCCTGCCTCCGGAAGAAAGCGCGCGCATTATCACGCGGCATCCGGAGGACAGTCTGATACTCGGACGAAAATACCGCCTGCCTCAACCGCTATTGCGCATCGCGAATGAGCATCACGGGACCACCTTACTTTCGTATTTTTGGAATAAGGCCGTGGCCGAAGCTGAGGCAAAAGGAGAGACGCCCCCGCCTATGGAAGCTTTCCGTTACAAGACACCGCTCCCCAGTTCTCGTGAATCGGCCATCGTCATGCTCGCTGACTCCGTAGAGGCGGCCATGCGCTCAGAGCATGTCCATACCCTGCAGGAAGCAGAGGCCCTGATCGGACAGATTATCCGCGACAAGGTGGATCAGGATCAGCTGAAACTTTCGGGGCTGTCCTTTGCCGATATCGGGACCATTACGCAGTCATTCTTGCAGGTTTACGCCGGGCACTTCCATGAGCGTGTCGCGTACCGAAAGCAAGGTACGCGCCCTGTGCCCCGCATCACGGAAGCCAACTAAAAAAAGAGGCGACATGATTGAAATTAATCACGACAACCGTCAAAGGCGGTACCCCTTAAAAGGCACCGCGCCCGCTGTGGAGGAAGCGATCACGCATGTCCTTTTATCGTCCCCCTTTGCCCAACAGCTGATGGCTGAAGGCATCACGGTCGCGGTGGACTGGACGCTCATCGGCCCCCGGTCCATGAGAACGTTAAACCGTGAACAGCGCGGCGTAGATCAGACGACGGATATCTTGTCGTTTCCGGCGCGTGAGATGAAGGAGGGGGTGCCGACAGAGGCACTTGAAAGCTACGAGTTTTTCGGTGATGAAGAAGCACAAACCTTGTTTCTCGGCGACCTTGTCATCGCGCCTTCAAAGGTCGAAGAACAAGCCCATCTTTACGGTCACAGCTTCAAGCAGGAGCTCATGTTCTTGGTGATACACGGCATGCTGCATTTACTCGGCTACGATCATGAACAAGAAGGGGACCGCCGTGTAATGCGTGATATGGAACGTCGCCTGATGTCAGGCTTAGAAGAAATCCCCTCAGGCTTTGTCGCGATTATCGGGCGCCCCAACGTCGGTAAATCCACCCTTTTAAACGAATTGTCCGACCGGACACTTGCGATTACAACCGCTAAACCGCAGACGACGCGGCATGCCATAAGAAGCGTGCTGTCCACTGAGGATTACCAGATCGCCCTCCTTGATACCCCGGGGCTCCACAAGCCTAAAAACGCGCTCGGCAAAACCATGATGAAGGCGACGAACGTCGCCATCGCCCAGGCGGATGTGGTCGCCCTCATGATTGACGCCTCCTGGAAGGCCTTTGTGGGGGAGATGGAGCTTTCTGTCATCGAGCGGGCCCAGCGCGATGAGAAGCCCGTCATCTTGATTATCAACAAGGTCGACCGGGCAGAAAAGGATAATATTTTACCGCTCATTAAAGCCTATGACGATCTTTTTAAGCTTGACGCCTATGTGCCCATCTCTGCCTTAAAAGGAGATGGCATCGATCGCTTTTTAGATGAGGTCACGCGCCTTTTGCCCGTACGCCGCCGCCTGTTTCAGCTGGACGATGAGACCGATCAGACTGAAAAAATCCTGTCAGCGGAACTCATCCGACGCGAGATATTAGAACAGACGCACGAGGAGATCCCCTACGGCGTTCACGTCATGATCGAACGCTTTGTTGAGGATGAACAGGCTATTGAGATCGATGCGCTCATTTTATGTTCCAAGGCCTCCCATAAGCATATTCTCATCGGGCATAAGGGCGAGAAGATCAAATCGATCGGGACCAGGGCGCGCCGAGCGATTGAAGCGTTAACCGATGCCCGCGTGCACCTGTCGCTGTTTGTCAAGGTGAAACCCAATTGGGAGAACAGGCCGCAAGATTTTCGCGACCTGTCAATCGAAGGGAAAGAATCCTAAGATGAGCACCCTCGTGACAAAGGCCTTTGTCATGAATTCATTTCCGTGGAAGGACCGGCACCGCCTACTGCATCTTTTGACCCCGGAGCACGGCCTGATTACGGCGATGGCGCCCGCGGCCGAAAGTTTAAAAAGTAAACTCCGCGCGGTGTCACAGCTGTTTTCTTATTCTGAATTGACACTGTCCGGACAAAACGGACGCTACACGGTAAAAGACGGCGCCGTGATTGAGGCTTTCACCGCCCTATCCCAAGATCTTGATCGTTTGGCGGCCGCCGCGCACGCCGTGGAAGTGTTCTCGGATGTGGCCCGAAACGATGAGCCGAACCGCCAAGTGTTCGAACTGTGGGCGTATACTGTCTATGAGATATCGCGTTCGGAGGATCCGGTGTTCATCGCGCGGATGAGCAGTATGCGCCTGATGGAAATTATCGGGTTATCGCCTGACTTGGATGCCTGTATCAGCTGCCGCGAGCCGATTGAGGGCGCGTATTTTTTCAGTTATCTTGCAGGCGGGCTACTGTGTGAGAAGGATAGAGCCAAAGGGCAAAGGGACGCGATGACCGTTTTGTCAAAGGGGACGGTGGCTTTGCTTTTGCATATTGAAAGGGCGCCCTTTGAAAAACTCTACCGCTTTCAGGCAAGCGATAAGATACGCCGGGAAGCGAGTTGCCTTGCGGACCGCTGGGTGGAGGAAAAAATGGAAAAGCGCTATAAGCGCCTGTCATTGCTGGATAGCTGCCTTGATTTTTCTTTTAATACAAAGGAAAGCGAAAAGGCGGGTGAATAGAAAGGAAGCGTCATATGCCAATCTTTCAAAGTCTATTTGACATTATCGGGCCCGTCATGGTCGGGCCTTCGAGTTCTCATACGGCCGGCGCCGTGCGCATAGGCCTTGCGGCGCGTTCAATTTTCGGCGAGCACCCGGAGGAAGTGAATATCACACTTTACGGTTCCTTTGCGCATACCTACAAGGGCCATGGCACGGACCTTGCCCTGATCGCGGGGCTTTTAGGTTTTTCCACGGAGAGTGTGGAGATCAAAAAAGCCTATGAAGTCGCGGCTAAAAGGGGCATGAAGGTGCAGCTTTACACCTCCGATGAATTGACCGAACACCCGAATACGGTGACCCTTTGCATGCGAAAAGGCGAGCGTGCGCTCTGCGTCACCGGTATTTCAACGGGCGGCGGCATGATCGACATCACGGACATCGACGGCTTTGACGTCCATGTCAGCTGTGATGAACCTGTCGTCTTGGTCTTTCATCAGGATCGCCCGGGGCTTATCGCGGCTGTGTCAAGCGTCTTGGCTAAAGAAGATGTGAACATCAGCCAGATGGAGGTGTCGCGAAAAGAACGCGGTGAGATAGCGCTCATGCTCCTTGCCACCGATATTGAGATTCCTGAGTGCGCCATGCGAGCCATTGAAGCGATTCCTGACATCGGTCCCATCGTTTATTTGAGTGCGTTGAAGCGCGACGCCGACGCCTTAGAAAGTCAATTGGAGGGTTAAGGGCCATGTATATCGAACAGTACAAGGATATTGTGTCGCACTGTGAGGCGCGGAATAAAACGCTAGCCCGCTATTTTTTAAACCATGAGATCGATCTTGGCGATCAAACGGAAGCAGAAATCCTGCAACAAATGGAGCGTAACCTCAAAGTGATGGAGCAGGCGGTGGCGTTAGGTTTGGAGGGCGTGAAGTCCTTTTCTGGCCTCACGGGCGGTGACGCAAAACGTATGCATGAATACATGACGAAGGTGTCGCCTTTAGGGGATAGCCGTTATTTTGAGGCGGCACAAAACGCGGTCGCCATCAATGAGGTGAATGCTTCCATGGGCATTATTTGCGCGACGCCGACAGCCGGCTCCTCGGGGATTGTCCCCGGTGTGTTGATCGCTTTTCGCGATCGTTTAGGGCTTTCCAGACGCGCCCAGATCGATTTCCTCATCACGAGCGGCGGCTCGGGTATCGTGATCGGCAACCACGCGTCCCTTTCGGGGGCGGCGGGTGGCTGTCAGGCGGAGGTGGGCTCCGCGTCCGCGATGGCGGCAGCGGCGCTTGTAGAAGCCGCGGGCGGAACGCCCAGCGAGTCGGGACATGCTTTGGCCATTGCTTTAAAAAATCTTTTGGGGTTGACCTGTGACCCCGTGGCCACCTTGGTGGAGGTACCCTGCATCAAGCGCAACGCGATCGGCGCGGTGAACGCGATTGTCGCGGCTGAAATGGCGCTTGCGGGGGTGAAGAGCCGTATCCCGGTCGATGAAGTGATTTTGGCGATGGGATCCATTGGCCGCATGATGCCCGTGGCCTTGCGTGAGACGGCGCTCGGCGGGCTGGCTCAGACGCCGACGGCGCGAAAGATTGACCGTTTGTTAAAAGAACAGGGTACTGTGGACGAGTCCGACCTCTAGTCGAAGTTTTTCCAGAAAGATTGTAGCAACTCTAAGCATTCCTCGGAGCTGTCGGTGTGGGTCGCGTGCCATTCCTCGGGGATAAGCGCCATGTAGTCGGGGCGTCCGTAACGGTCGTCGATGAGAATCACATAGCCGAAGTCTTCTTCACTTCGGATCAGCCGGCCGACGGCCTGGGTCACGCGGTTAAAGCCGGGCCAGGTGTAAGCGTACTGAAAGCCCTGTCCCGTTTTGCCGTCGTAATACTGCCTTAGGATGTCGCGTTCCGGGGAGAGCCCCGGGATACCGGTCCCGATGACGACGACGCCTGTCAATTCCTGACCGACTAAGTCAATGCCCTCATTTAAAAGAGAACCGATGACGGTGAGCCCGATGAGGGATTTGTCATGATGTTTCTTTTGAAAATAGCCAAGAAATTTGTTTTTTTGTGCTTCCGTCATTTTTGCGGGTTGTACGACAAAGTCGATGTCTTTCGCGTCCAATTCAGCCAGCGAGCGCACCAGCTGGCGTTGGTAGGAAAAGGACGGTGAAAAGACTAAGGTGTTTCCTTTTCTTGTGCGCGCCATTTCGAGGATGAAGCGCGCGATCGCCCCGTAGGACCGGGAGCGGTCCTGGTATCGCAAGGAATGCGCCTCATAGCAGATGACAAGTCGACGTTCGTCCGGAAAAGGCGATTTTAATTGCACGATTTCCGGTTTATCCATGGCCGCGTGTGCGTCCAGCAAGTTTGTGTAGTAGGGCAGAGGCGACAGGGTCGCGGAAAAGAAGACGACCGGGGATCGGTTGTAGTAAAGGTCGGTTAAGTGGCGTGAAGCGTCTAACGCGAGTTGGGTGACAAAGATTTCCCCCTGATCGCTTTTGCGCCAGGTCGTGATGTACGCCTCGTCGTAGTAGCGCTCACTGACGCGCTGGAAGAACAACAGGTCAAAGTAGGGGAGCATGAGGGCTTGTCTGCCTGAAAATTCCGGGTAGTCCATCAAAAGGCGGGTCATAAGCCCTGACAGTGCGGTGACATCGCCTAAGATGTTTTCGGGTGTGGTTTTGGTCGCCAGGAATGCTTCACGCTTCACCGGTTGGTAGGGCTGTAATGCTTTGAAGAGTTCGTTTTCAAGGAGGGTGTCGTCCTCGATGTCGAGCAGTTCGCCGTAGCGGTCTAGGGTACGGATGAGGCGCTCCAAGGTGTTGATGGTTTTTTTAAAGGAGGCGCGGTCGCGCATGAAAAAGGCGCGCGCGCCGGTCAAACCGCCATGCAATTTTACGAGTGTCGATTTTGTCAGGACACCTGAGAACATTTCCCGCGCCCGGCGCGCAAGGTTGTGGGCCTCATCGACCAGGAGGGTGTAGCGGTGTTCCGGATCGTCTAAGGTGTTTTGGAAGCGCACTCTCGGGTTAAACACATAGTTGTAGTCACAGATGACGACGTCCGTGGTGGGCATGAGGCTTAACGCGAATTCGAAGGGGCAGAGTCTGTGTTTTTTGGACAAGGCGATAAGGGTCTCAGGTAAGAGCCGCCTCGTGTCATAGCTTTCTTCGGTTGCTTCGTTCAAATGATCGTAGAAGGAAAGTGCGTAGGGACAGCGCGTCATGTCGCAGAAGTGTTCGGGCGATAAGCACATTTGTTCTTTGGCGTTTAAGGTGAGTGAGCGAATTTTGAAGCCTTCGGACTCTAGATCTTCTAAGGTGTCTTCGGCGATTTTTCTTTGGGAGCGCGTCGGTGTGAGGTAGAAGATGCGGTCCGTTAAGTGGTTTGCCTGCGCTTTTACGGCCGGATAGAGTGTGCCCATGGTTTTCCCGATGCCTGTGGGTGCCTGCACAAATAGGACGGTCTTATCGCGGATGGAGGCGATGACTTCTTGCATCATCTCGCGTTGGCCGTCGCGCAGTTTCTCATAGGGGAAGGCGGCCTTATGGTTTGATGGGTCGCGTTCCAAGCGGTGGCAGACTAAGGGGGTTATAAGTTTTGTATAGGCGTTTAAAATGGATTTGAATGCCTTGTCGATTTCGTCTGTTGTATAGCGCTTGACGATGCTTTTTGTCTTCTGGTCGTCCAGGGCGATGTAGCGGATTTCCAGTTCAATGAATGTAAGATCGATGGGGCGCTCACGCATCAGGGG
>DIRK01000021.1:18917-25266 GCA_002427535.1 Mageeibacillus sp. UBA5438
TTCGGGGATGGAGTCGGGGTGTCCTCGAAAGCCTTTGACTTCAACGACACGGATCTGCCCCTTGGGGGATACCGTGATAAGATCCGAGCGCCCCCGGATAGTGAGCGTGAAGGGGAGGTTGTCATTGTCGATAGTGCTTTCGAGTGTGAGTTCCGAAAATAGTTCGTGATCGGGGTAATAACGTTCGGCGCCATCGAAAAAATCGCGGTGGATTCTTGTGCCTTCAATCCCTGTGATGCCCGCGTAGAGGTTGCCTAACAGAGGACCTTTGCGTTTGGCTTTTTCGGCCATTTCCCGCACGGCGACATTGAGTGTCGGTTTGTTTGTGTCTTCAGTGGTCAAGTTGGGACAACCCTTTCAAGCGGATGTACCGCTGTCAAGAACCCTTTTTGCCATACGAAAATCTTTTAAAATATGTCTCTCCTTGACGGGTACAGCTTGATTATACATGAAAAAGGCACAGCGTCTTTTGAAACACTGTGCCTCTAATTGGTGCGGAAAACAGGACTTGAACCTGCATGATCGTGAGATCACTAGTACCTGAAACTAGCGCGTCTGCCTATTCCGCCATTTCCGCTTTTGTGGTGACCCCAAGGAGAGTCGAACTCCTGATTTCGCCGTGAGAGGGCGACGTCTTGACCACTTGACCATGGGGCCGTCCGCAACGGATTGAATTATAACATGTTAAAAATGTTAGGGCAAGATGATTCATTCGACTTACTGTCCCGGCAATTTTTCGCGTTTGCCATAGCGTTCTCGTGTCCCGAACAGTCGCTCTTTGATCGGCTGGTGGTAGAACAATAAGAAGGCGGGCAGCAGCAGGAGGACGAGCCGCCCGATGAGGGTGTTGGCAAAGAGGATGAGTGCGCCAAGCCAGCGGTTGCGTCCGCTGTAGACTCCGTTGATCTGTCCGTCGGTGACTTTCTTCACCATGGAGTCGGGCTGTGTGCCCTGCGGGTAGTGGTCGATGTCGACAGTATAAACGCTTTCCTCGATTTCAAAGACGCGCTCGACATAGCTTATGCCCTTGTCTTCAAAGAGCAGGATGTCGCCGATCTTTATGGTATGGCTGCCGTCGTAGACATCGAAGTAGGCTAGGTCGTTGACCTTGATTTCGGGTTGCATGGTGGTCGATTTGAAGACGTAGGGGATGGTGCCCCGGATGTTGACTTCTTTGCCTGTGGCGGACGCACTGATGAGGAGCACCATGACGTTGAAGGCGAGTCCCGCTAAGACTAATAGGACTAGGAGGCTTGTGGTTAGGATGTCAAAGGCGCGTTGGCGGCGGATGATCCGCCCGCGGTCAAAGAGTGCTTTTTTGCGTCCTGTTTTGGGCTGGATGCTGACGACGGTCACATTTGCGGGCAGTGTTTCCTCGTAAGCTTCGTCGAAGCGTTGGTAGTGTTTGGCCATGGATAGGGCGCGTAAAGATGAGAAAAGAACGGTCACAAGGACGATGCCGAGCGCGATGGGGACATAGTATGAGCGTTCGAAGTCGATGAGTGTCCGGATGTTTTGCATCGTGATGCGGTTTGAGATGACTGAATAAAAATGGGTCACGCTTTTTAGAATGACGATGGCGATGGCGGACAAAAAGATGAAGAATCTTGCGTAGCGCCTTGACTTCACGATGGAGGAGATGAAAAAGGAGAGTCCTGTGAGCACGAAGAGGTCGAGTAGCCCGACTAAGTAGAGTGACAGGAAGTAGCGTGTGACGAGTGTGTAGCGTAAAAAGTAGGTGAGGAGCAAGGTGGTGGCAAAGCCGATGCTGTACATATAAAGGATGGAGATGAAGGCGGCTATAATTTTGGATAATACCATGCCCCTACGCCCGTATCCCATCTTGATTAACAGGTACCAGCTGTTGGTTCTTATTTCCTGGAAGAACAGGCGTTCGTAGTAGAAGAGGTAGTAGAGGGTCGTAAGCAGGAGCGCGAGGTGGATGTAGATGTAGAGGGTGGAAAAGTAGCTTCCCTGCATGATCTCGGGCACGCTGTCCATGAGGACGCTTTCTTGTAGGCTTTGCAGGCTGAAGTAGATGGCAAAGGCGAAAAGGCCCATGAAGACGGCGAATCCTATTTTTCGCCCGCTTGCGGTCTTGGAGGAGGGGTAGGCTTGCCGCAGTTCTTTGTTGAAGTAGTGCAGGTTATAGATCATGTTGCCTCAGTAGTTCTTGGTAGGCGTTTCGTACGGTTTTTTCGTTGATTTCAATCGCGTCCGGGGATAGTCCCGCGCTCACGATGGTTTGGTAGACACGTGAGGGGAATTCTTTTTTATTGTTTTTGTCTCGGATGATGAGCGCATTGTCATCGATCCACAGTTCGTAATCTAATAGGAGGGGCGTGAGGGTGGCGTAGATCTTGTCGATGTGTTCGTCGCAGACGTAGGCGACGATTTTGTCATGAACGAAGCGTAGCTTATCAATGCTTCCGCTGTAGAGCATCTGGCCGTCTACGAGGTAGAGGCTGTGGCTTGCGACCGCTTCGATGAGGTCGGGGTCACAGAGTCCTAATAGAGTGGTTTTGCCGTTTAATGTGGCCCGTTCCACGATCTTGGGGATTGAGCATGCTAAAAAGTCGGGGAATTCATATTCGGGGAAATTGAACACGATGACGGGGTTTTCGGAGTAGCTGGCGGCTATTAATGCTACGACGGCTCGTTCGTCGTCGTACAGGCGTTTTAGGGGGCTGAGGGCGAGGTAGTCGAGTCCGAGGCTAATGAGCTGTTCCAGCAGTTCTTCTTGTCTGTAGACGCGTTTTAGTGCGTCTTTGGCGGTGCTGTAGTCGAGGTAGTCGACGGGGTCGATGTCCTGGAATTGGAAGTCTGTTTTTTCGGTGGTGAACATGAGGTATTCGAGGACGTTCATGTTGGGGTAGGGCATGCGGGGTGTCCCGATGTAGAAAAGGGAGGACGGATTGGAAGGTTTTTTGGGATTGATGGCTTTTCCGAAAAGTTGGTATTGTCCGACGAAGGGTCGGACGCCGCCGATTATTTGCAACAGGAGTTTTGTTTCGAAGGATGTTTCGGCATAGATGCCCCAGGTTTCACCCGCGTTAATCGTTAAATTGACGTCGCTCAAGACGGGCAGGGGAGGTTTGCCTTCGTAGTGTTCTAAGGAGTGGATGTTTTCCATCGATAGGATCGGTGTCTCTTCCATGACCGGTCTCCTATGTGAAGGGGATTTTCAAGATGAATATCCCGATGACTCGATCGGGGGTGAGTAGTTCAGGGTCAGGTGAGTTTAGGGGATTGTCTCCTTTGGTGCGATAGGCGATGTTTCCGTCATCTGTTTTCAATACTCCAATGATCCGGTGGGTGACGGTAGTCCCGGATTGGGTTGTGAAACTTACGATGGTGTCTATCGCAAGATTAGAGGGGTCTTCTGCGGGTCCTACCAATAGGATGGAGCCTACGGGTAATCCGGGTTCCATGCTGCCTGTTTCGACCATGAATAATCGGTATCCGAATAGATCGGGTGTTTTGCCCTGACGTTTGGCTATGTTGACAGTGATCAAAATTCCGACTAACAGGAGGACGACAATGGTAAAGAGGGTGCCACCCAGGATGGGGAGTCGTTTGGAATGCTTTTTGGTTCCCTTTCGTTTTGCATTCACGATCGTTTCCCGCATGGCGTCGATTTCTTCGGCTGTTGTATAGGTTTGTTTGTTTGCCACAGGATACCTCCGCCATGTATTTCCTTGATTCTATTACATCTTAGCCGGTTTGGGTAATAAACGAAGGGACGATCTTTTGACCGTCCCTAATCTTTTTGGTTATCTTTTTCGCTTCTTCAAACGAAGTGAAGCGTAAAGGAGAATTCTAATTATTTACCCGATTACGGCTGTACCTGTGTGCCGGTGACGGAGACTGTGATGGTTGCGCCGTGCCTGGATCCAGCGTAATCGATATCATTGACATTTTCAGTTACCCAGGGCCATTCGATATTAACAGAGTAAACTTTTTCCTGACCCTCTTCAGCCAGTTCAAACGTGTCGTTAAACTTAATGTCACCTGTATGTCCTGGGTTCATTGTCCCCAAAACGATCGCTTCGTCTTTCTTCGTAACTTTAACAGTTAGTGGAAAGATGTAACTCTTTTCTGCGCCTTCGACCAGGACAGTAACATCCAAATCCATACCGGTTTCGCTGATGGCTTTGTCATCAAAATTTTTCACGCTGAAATCCCATTTGACGGTTTCACCCGGAGCGATTTTTACGCCCTCGGAAAAAGTGCTGGTTCCGCCTTCTAGGAGGATGAATTCTTTCGCGACAACGTCGCCCTTGACGAGTTCATCGAGTGTGATCGTGTAGTAGGCCATGGTGCCTGCGATGATGGATGTGGTGATGGCGAGCACGAGGGCTACGATTAACAGTGTTTTTTTCATTCTTCTTTTCTCCTTAAGGATTTGTTAAGTTAATATCAATATTTTCTTGATTCAAAATGGCTATCCTTCAGTTTTGTTGATACTCAACAAACTGGACTGATGCTTCTATCCCGTTGACGTATACATTTTCTAGGGGTTGATGATTGTATCCTGATCCGGTACCAAGGCCGGTTACCTTATTCTCCAATCCGGAATTTGCCGGAATATCCTGGTTCCAAGTTATTGGATTCGAAATTGTATAATGACCATCATTTTCTTTCGTAAGGATTGATTGATAAGAACTGGTCAGGTTTCCGTCTTTCAGTTCAAAGGCTAATACCCAGTTTTCTATTTCTTTATCCGAATTGTTGATGATGTCGATTTCGTATTTAAATTCATAGCCACCGGGAGTGTCAGGATCTCCTTGTTTCCATGCTTCAGTAATTTTATAAACAACGTTTATATCCGATGTTATCGGTTCTGTCTCGCCCGGCTCATCATCGTCTCCCCCTGGAATCTCCGTGCCGGGCTCTCCCGGAACCACTTCATCAAAAGGAACCTGCTGTGCCACAGCATTCACCGTGACAGTCGCACCGAAGTCATTTCCCGCGTACGCGCTGTCATTATCGCCGTGCGGCCATGTGAGCACGATACGATGGTCATCGCTCTGTTGGTTATCAGGAGACTGTAATAGGAAGTATCCATCCGTGATGAATGTGCCGGTTCCATCGTCGTTCAAAGTAACCGTTTGTCCGTTGACCGTTACCGCAAGAGGAGCGATCGCTTGTTTACCGTCGGTTGCACCAACCACAAAGGTCAGGCGGTAGTACATGTCTGTTTCAGTGACAAGACCATCTTTATGGTTCTGCACGGTAAACGGCCATTCGACTGTTTCGCCGGGCGCAATTTTATCTGAGAAAGAAAGCGTTTGCTTACCTTCCTTTTCAACAAAGATAAATTCCTTTGCCACGACTTCGCCCTGAACCAAATTATCTAAGGTAACCGTGTAGTAAGCCATGGTTCCGGCAATCAATGATGTCGTGATGGCCAGGACAAGCAGAAGGACTGTGAGGGTCTTTTTCATTAATTTGCGCCTCCATGCGGTTTCTATGTATTTTCTGTAAGTGTCGGATGGTTACGTCTCTGGGATTGAATCCTGCCGTATTATACATGCGTTCAAGATTAGTTTTGAAACAAATGTTACAGAAAACTGAAAGTGAAGGAAATATACACAGAAATTCGACATTTGTCAAATTTAAAAGCCTGAAATAGCTGAAAATCCGCCTTTTTAAGAAAAAAAGCGGACTTTCATACTCCAAACAAAAAATGAATAAAACGCTAATAATTAGACAGAAAAACCCTCAACAAGCGTCTTAGTACCCTCAAGACCCCTCAAACCGGAAATCTCCTCCGTCACCTCCACAACCCCAAGGTACTTGCCCTCATCGTCGCGGACCGCATAATAACGGATCAGGATAAAAAGACCATCCTTTTGAATCCAAAAATGCTCCTCATCCCTTTCGCCCGACTTAAAAGAATCCACAACCGCCAACACACGATCCAAACTCTTCGGAGGATGACAATCCTCCACAAGGCGGCCAATAATCGTTCTCGTTCTTGGGAATACGCGATGCTTCCCCTCACTAAAATACTGAACGCGGTCATCGGCATTTACATACGTAATATCGTAGGGGAGCGCATTCAAAACCGCCTCCAGCTCATGCGCATCAAAATAGCCGGAAGGCAATTCCACATCGCTTGTATCCGAAGGGAGGTCTTCTGAGGGCTCATCTCTTAACCAAGCCTTCACATCCGAAGGACTCGCACCCTCGACACCCTCCACAAACGCATAACCAAATTGCGCACTCTCTTGGGCCACCACCTTCCAATCCTCTTCGGTCAAGTTATCTACGAGCATCGGCTTCAAGATCTGGTTTTCCTTCATGATCATGCCACGAACCTCAGACTCCATTAAATCGAAAAGCG
>DIRK01000021.1:25552-26521 GCA_002427535.1 Mageeibacillus sp. UBA5438
GGGAACATCAGGTTCTCCTTACGGGCGTAGTGCTTATCAAGTTTAGAAAGCTTCTTCAAGGCAAGGACGAAAGATGCTTGATCATCATTTTCGAGAAAAGCTTCTTTCGCATCCTTAAACTGGCCGTTTAAGAAATCTTCCAAACCCTCATTCTCCTGATAAAAAACCGCCAAAGGATGCCCCCTATCAGGATCCACCTCAATCACATTGACATTACCCTCCACAATGGCCGCGTGCACATTGCAAAGATTCAAAATCTCTTCAACCGGCGTACCGCCTTTAATAAGCTCCGCTTCCGCCGCCGCAATCTCAGCCGCGTCCACCGACTCAAAGGTATTTAAAAACGCCTCACGCACATCGTCCACCGAAGCGCCCTCCGATAACCTCTCTAAAATCGCTTTCAAGGCCTTAGCCTGTTCTTGTCTTTTTTGCATATGAAAACCTCCTAACAAATGAGAATAGTTGCTATGCCACCATCCTAGCGAAAGGAGAAAAATTTAAAAGTACATAGGTTCCCGATTAAAGAGAAGTGACCAAATCGCGAAAATACTCACCGCGTTCCTCAAAATGATGGAAGCGATCGTAACTGGTCCCCGCGGGGGAGAGAAGCACCGCATCGCCCGGCATGGACCAACGGTCAGCCAATTTCACCGCCGCCTCGTAATCGTCCACCTCGGTTATTTGAAGGGCTGACAGGTTTGCGTTCATGAACGCTGATTCTTTTTCAATCGCATGGCGGATCAGCTCCGCGTTTTGCCCAGAAAGGATAATCCTGTTCGTCGCCTTTAAAATCGCTTGACCAAGCCCCGAATAATCACTGTTCTTATCCTGGCCCCCCGTAATCAAAATAAGCGGTATATGACGTTCCTCAAACGCCGACAGCGTACGGATCGTCCGCATCGGCGAACTGTCCACCGAACTGTTATACCAGCGGACATCGTGCAGATCCTTCACAAGCTCCATACGGTG
>DIRK01000026.1 GCA_002427535.1 Mageeibacillus sp. UBA5438
CGGCGTCTTGTACGTTCGATTTCAGCCGCCATGAGATGGGATTTGTGCTCCAGTGTCGCAAGTTCCAAAAGCTCGGGCAAGGCCTCATGGAGGGTGTCGATCGCCTCATCAAGCTCACCCGACACCGTGGCCATCCCGTAGGGCAGGGGCATTTTCCCTTCCCTCGCGTCATCGTCCAATGACACGGAAACGACAGGTGTTCTGACACTCATGGTGTTTTCACGACCGACGGTGGCGTAAAGCGAATGAGTCTGATTCATCAGGGCCTCATCGACCGCGTGGTCGCCGTTTGTCGCGCGCGCGAAAAGTGACTCAGCATGCGAACGCTCCACCAGACGCTCCACTTTCCTTCGCCGCTCGTCCACATCCAGCACTAGGGACAAAAACTGGCGCATCAATTCATCGCGCTTGTCCTTTAAGAGTTTGTGACCGCGGCGCGCGACACGCAACTGCTCTTTTAGCCGGAGCAACTCCATGCGATTGGGATTGACACGCATGACCGCCATCAGGCATCGACCTCCTCGTCACAAACTTCGTAGTATTGTTCAATGTATTCTTCGTGAACACGCTTCAGTTCATTTTTCGGCAGCATGGAAAGCAACTTCCAACCGATTGATAGCGTTTCCTCAATGCTTCGGTCAGTCTCAAAGCCCTGTGAGATGTATTGCTCCTCAAAGGCCACCGAGAAGTCCGCATAGATGAGGTCCAATTCACTTAAGGCTTCCTCGCCCAAAATAATCTGAAGATCACGGGCGTCCTTACCCCTTGAATAGGCGGCAAATAGCTGGTTCATCGTATCTGCGTGGTCAGCGCGTGTCTTGCCCTCACCGATCCCCTTGTCCTTCAAACGAGAAAGCGAAGGCAACACATCGATGGGGGGCGTCAAGCCTCGGCGATACAGATCGCGAGACAAAATGACCTGTCCTTCCGTGATATAGCCGGTCAAGTCCGGGATGGGATGCGTCTTATCGTCATCCGGCATGGTCAAGATGGGCACAAAGGTGATCGAGCCCTTCTTATCCTTAATACGGCCCGCGCGCTCATAGATGCTCGCAAGATCCGTGTAAAGATAGCCGGGATAGCCGCGGCGTCCGGGCACTTCTTTTCTGGCCGCGGATACTTCGCGCAGGGCTTCGGCGTAATAGGTAATATCGGTCATCAGCACCAGGACGTGCATGTCAAGGTCAAAGGCGAGGTATTCCGCGGCGGTGAGCGCCATACGCGGGGTCGCGATACGCTCGATCGCGGGGTCGTTCGCCAGATTGATGAACATCACGGTGTGGTCAATCGCGCCGGTACGTCTGAAATCGCCGATGAAGAAGTCAGCTTCTTCAAAGGTGATTCCCATCGCCGCAAAAACAACCGCAAATTGCTCTTCACTGTTTAAGACCTCGGCCTGCCTGGCGATCTGCGCCGCAAGTCTTGCGTGCGGAAGTCCTGAACCTGAGAAAATAGGCAGTTTCTGACCGCGGACCAGTGTATTCAAGCCGTCGATCGCGGAAACACCTGTCTGGATAAACTCGTTAGGATAGTCGCGGGCCGCCGGATTGATCGGCGTTCCGTTAATGTCGCGCGTGGCCTCGGGGATAATGTCCGCTCCGCCGTCTTTCGGATTGCCCATGCCGTCGAAAATACGGCCCAACAGGTCGGGGGACACCGAAAGCTCGAGCCCTCGTCCCAGAAAGCGGACGGTGCTCTTTTCGATATTGAGCCCGATCGAGCTTTCAAAAAGCTGGACGAGCGCGTCAGTGCCTTCTATTTCCAGCACCCGACAATGCCGTATGCGGCCGTCTTCGAGCTCAATCTCGCCGAGCTCGTCAAACTTGACATTCTCTACGCCGCGCACGAGCATGAGTGGGCCCGTGACTTCTTCAATGGTGCGATATTCTCTTGCCATATCGACCGCCTTTCTTAGTGCGTCAATCCGCTCATCTCGTCGAGCAGTTTTTCTTTTCTCTGATCAAACCAGCGTTCCACTTCTTGTTCGGGTACGAATTTGAAGCGGGCGATGTCATCGCGGATGGGCAGTTTTAAGATTTCATCGAAATCCGCGCCCTGCGACAACGCTTTTTGCGCCTCATAGTAAAACTGCATGACAAGCTGGAGCATCTTGAATTGTTTATTTAAGGACGTGTAAGTATCGACCTCATCGAAGGAGTTTTGATGCAAAAAGTCTTCGCGCAGTGAACGCGCCGACTCTAACTTCAACCTGTCGGCGTCCGACAGGGCATCCTGACCGATCAGGCGGACAATTTCCTCGAGCTCTGATTCATCCTGCAACAGGGCCATCGCGTCCATGCGAAACCTGCTGAAGTCAGGGGAAATCTGATCGTCGAGCCAGTCGTCTATCTTTGTCTGGTACAAAGAATAACTCGTCAGCCAGTTGATGGCTGGGAAGTGGCGCCGGTACGCGAGGTTGGAGTCAAGGCTCCAGAACACCTGTACGATACGCAAGGTCGACTGAGCGACCGGGTCTGAGAGGTCGCCGCCCGGGGGCGACACCGCCCCGATGGCCGTCAGGACTCCGACACGCTCTTCGCCCGCAGGTCCCAGGCAATGCACAATACCCGCGCGTTCATAGAAGCTAGCCAGGCGAGAACCAAGATACGCCGGATAACCTTCTTCACCCGGCATTTCTTCAAGACGCCCTGACATTTCGCGCAGCGCTTCTGCCCAGCGCGACGTCGAGTCCGCCATCAGGGAGACGGAATAACCCATGTCGCGAAAGTACTCCGCGATCGTGATGCCTGTGTAGATGGACGCCTCTCGAGCGGCCACCGGCATATCTGAGGTATTCGCGATGAGGATGGTGCGCTTCATGAGGGGGAATCCCGTTTTCGGATCACTTAATTCCGGGAACTCCATCAAAACGTCGGTCATCTCGTTGCCGCGCTCTCCGCAGCCGATATACACCACGACATCCGCTTCCGCCCATTTGGCCAGCTGGTGCTGGATGACGGTTTTACCACTTCCGAAAGGACCGGGCACGGCCGCGGTTCCACCCTTTGCCACCGGGAAAAAGGTGTCGATCGGACGCTGTCCCGTAATCAGCGGTTCTGTCGGGGATATTTTTTCAACATAGGGACGGCCGATGCGGACGGGCCAGCGTTGAATGAGCGTGAGCTCATGGCGTTGACCGCGATCATCTTCTAACACCGCCACCGTGTCTGTGACCTTATAACGGCCGGATGCGATTTCGACAATGACACCTGAACGCTCCGGGGGCACCATGACGCGGTGTTCCATGATCTCTGTTTCTTGCACAATGCCGATGATTTCACCGGCGACAACGCGGTCTCCGGCTTTCTTCACGGCTTCGAATTCCCAGACCTTTTCACGGTTCAACGCAGGCGCAAAAGCGCCGCGCGCGATATGATCACCGGCCATTTCGACCAGGACATCGAGCGGTCTTTGAATACCGTCAAATATTTCACCGATAAGGCCCGGGCCAAGCTCAACGGATAGCGGCGTCCCGCGTGAGATAACCACTTCACCCGGACCCAAGCCCGCCGTCTCCTCATACACCTGAATCGAGGCTTCGTCTCCGTGCATCTCAATAATTTCGCCGATCAGTTTTTTCTCAGACACTTCGACCACGTCGAACATATCGGCGTCACGCATACCTTTTGCGATGACAAGAGGGCCGGATACCTTAACGATCTCACCCTGACTTCGTTTCACCATGGAATTACTCCCCTATATTGATTACTCTTCCAATTTCTCTTCACGCGCCTTATCGCGCTGTCCAATCATATCGATGCCGGTCGCTTTTCGTATGGCCGTGCGAAGCTCCTGACGACCAAGATGCGAGCGCTCTCTTGCGGACGGTATGACCGTCACGATCGGCAAATAGCGCTGCCGCCATGAGGCCAGCCTTGCTCCCATCTTTTTGGCCAAAATCTCCGTGACAAAAATCACGGCATAGTCCTCTTCAGCCCAGCATTTTAAAATATCTTCCGCCTTTTCGGGATCGGTGACTTCCATGGTCGACAGACCGAGCGCGCGAAAGCCTAAAATGCTATCCCACTCACCGATCACGCCAATTTTTTGTTCCATGACTGAAATCCTCCTACCGCTTTTGGAAGTCGCGTCTTAATGTACCCACCGACGCTCTATCCAGTCCATCTTCTAAGATCGACAACACAAGGCGGATATTTTTATATTCACATTCACGCGCCATGACGTAGGCCATTACGCGCTGGGCGCCTGAGAGCATGGACGAGCCGCGTTCAAGCTCTGCGTAAAGTAAATTGTCACGGTCTTTTGCGAAAGCCGCGGCGCCTCCCTTTTCCCGGTAAAATACGAAATAAGATGACAGCGGTTTGTAGGGCGTGTCACACAGACCGTCGATACAGTGTTGATCGTCGGCATCAAAACATTCAATCCATCTCTTTTTTTCAATCAGGCCGCCGGGCAAAAGACTCTCCTCATAAACCGTCTCTGCCGTCTTGCGGTGCTTTGCGCGTAACAGCGTCTCAAGATTTTTCAGGTCGCGGGTCATGGCAAAATAACGCGACAACCAAGGCTCTTTTAACGGCTCTGCTAGTTTTGCCTTCATGGCCGCGATGTCGTAATCGACCGAGCGGTCAATAGAGGCAAAATCATAATGGGCTGAAAAGGCTTCCCGCGCGCGCCCCATGATGTAATCGGCCCACTCGGGTAAATTGGCATCTTTATCCGCCCGAATCGCGTGGCGCCATATAAGCTCATGAGAAATGAGTGAGGGTCGGCTTAGTTTTTTTGTGAAACTTTCTTCTTCCGGCGCCTCATCTGACAAAACCGTTTTCAGCGCGATTTTCAAGTTGCACGCGTCGTCATCTAATAAAAGCAGCTGCCAGAAGCGATCGTCCGGCGCAATTTCAGCTAATAGTTCGTACAGTTCTTCCCGCGCCCAGATGAGCATTTCTTCCACGGTATCCTGCTGCGGATAGCCATGCTCTAGAAGAAGGCGTTTTATTTCATCAATTGAAGCCAGCGAAAACAGGCGGTCGAAGCCCGTTCGCCCTAAAAGCGCTTTTTCGCGCACCCAGATTCGGCCCGCGGCATGGCCCCAGGAGCCTGCCTTTTGCGGGTCGGCCACGGGTAACGGCATCTTTGATGTCTTAACGCTCTTTGCCACCTTATAGCTCCTCGGGCATGACTTCCTCAAGATGGGAAAGTACTAGGCGGGCGAGCTCCGCCCGATGGTCGCGCACAATAAGTTCGTAACTCAAATTGTCGCGTACGCGTCCGTGTTCGACCACGATGCCGCCTGAAAATTCGCCGGGCACAGGATTGATTGAAAATCGATCCGGTGGTAAAAGCTCCAAAAGTTTTTCGCCGATCTCAGAGAGGTCCGTCGCAGATAGCGTGATGACCCCCGATTCGAGCCCCAAACCGTTCACCCAGGACGCGTAGCGTGCCATCCGCTCTTCTGGCGGTTCATTCAGCAGTAGGTCAAGCGCCCGGTCGATCACCTGGTCGACTCGCTGTTGTTTTAACACGAGCCCTTGTTTTCGCCTTTCGGCCTCCGCTAAGCCTTCGCCGCGGCGCACTAATTCCTTCGCGTCCATGTCGGCGCGCAGGGTGGCTTCTTCCAAGATAAGACGGACCTGTCGCTCGGCGTCACCGACTTCTTTGGCGACAAAGCGCTGTGTCTCTGCCACGAGCACTTCGACCTCATCGTCGGCCTGCCGAATAATGTGGTCTTTGATTCTTTCGATTCCTTCCACGTTCTTGTCGCTCCCTTTCGTGCGATTCAACCGGATACCGGTTAAACCGCGATGCTGAGCACTCCGAGAATCGTCGCAAGCAAGGCCAGGATGGCGTAGGTCTCAACCATAACAGCAAGCACGATGGCGTTACCTGAGGTGTGACCGTGTTTGGTAACAAGCGCCATGCCGCCTTCCGCGACGTTCCCCTGATGGAAGGCCGACAGAAGCCCGATAAACGCGATCGGAAGTGACGCCAATAAAAACAAGAGTCCTTGCTGAGGCGTGAGCGCGACACTGCCCCCGAGCATCCCCGAATGGTTCATGATCATGAACCAGCCAAGAAGGCCGTAGATCCCCTGCGTCCCGGGAAGTGCCTGCAAGATGAGCAGTTTTCCGAACATGGTCGGGTCTTCCGCCATGATGCCGGACGCGATCTGTCCCAATTTTCCTACGACTTTTGCCGAGCCATAACCGGGCAAAATGACCGCGAGCGCGGCTGCCAGATAGACCAGAATCGGACCAATGATGGATGTCATAAGTTTCCTCCAATTATCCAACCGTCAACGGTTGATTTTAGGGACTTTGATGTCCCAAAATTAATTACTCGATGTATCGTCCTCGATACGGATGTATTTCGTCCTGCGGGAAAGCGGGTTCCAAAAAGAGCCCCCGCCGACGAAAAATTTGCCAAAAAGTTCTACATATTGCAAACGGCTCGTGTGGACAAAGGCCGACAAAGCCGAAAGCGCCAGGTTCAATGTGTGCCCGAATGCGCCGATCAGGGCAAAAACGATATACCCGATAAAGGAAGGCCCCACAAGCATTCCCAGCATGTTCACAACCGTCGCGATGACCGAGGTTGCCAACACAAGTGCCAAGATGCGCGCATAGGAGAGAATATCGCTGAGATAAGAAGTAATACCATAAAGGGCACCCAGCCCTTTAATCAGGCGCTTAAAGGGGTTCTTGATCCCGTGACCCGCAAAGATAAGGCCAAAGGCGGCGCCTCCGATGACAAGCCATTGACCGACTTGCTTTAAAAGTTCGACGGTGGATGGCTGCTCTGCGATCGCGCCCGCACCGAGCATAAGACCGAGTCCCGGGATAATCAGGTACCAGGTCACAGAGTCCGCCAGACCCCCGATCAGGTTGCCTTGCATTTTTTCATTTCGGATATGGAGTCCAAGGCCAAAAAATAAATGAATGACACCGAACACCATGCTGAAAAGGAGTAATTGCACCGGTGAATCCATGGGATTAAACCAGAGCGCGGGGAAATTGACCTTACCCATTGTCACAGCCGTCAGCATGTCGCCGAAGAATCCGCCGAAAATAAAACCCCAAATGACCGATGAGATACCCGAGATAAATAACATCATGCTCATCTGGCGGGTGTTGCCTTCCACCTTGCGCCCGAAAAGCATATAAGCCGTTCCGAGCATCAGCATGGCGCCGTAGCCGACGTCACTTAACATCATGCCGAAAAGGATCATATAAAAAGGGGCCATGACAGGCATGGGATCCACCTCATGGCTGCTCGGCGCCCCGTACATTTCAAGGATGACTTCAAAGGGTCGGAAAATCTTATTGTTTTCCAGTTTGACAGGTGTTTCTTCGCCTTCTTTCGGATCTTCAGAAATCCAGGCGATGTCGAAGCGTTCCGACAGTTCGCGCCCCATGTCAGAGGCCTGTGTTTTTGGAACCCATACTTGTAAAAAGAAGGTGTAGTCAAGCTCATGGATCTCTTCGCCCGCTAATCGGTGGTCGGAGCGTACGAGCAGATAGTCATGATAGGTCATGAGGCGCCCGCACTCGTCCGCCATGGCTTCTAGTTCCTGGTCAAGCTTTTGCTTGTTCTCTTGTTCTTCTTCAATTTCTCTTTGAATGGAAAGAATCGTCGCCTTGGCCGTGCCCGAAAAGGGCAATTTGGGGATCTCATGAAAGTCGCAGGATGAAAGCCTGGCTCTCACGCCCGCTAATTGTTCGTCGAGGGAGACAACCGCGACCTTTGCGGGGAAAAGGCCTTCTTCTTCCAAAAAGAAGCTTGTCGCGAGCGGATAATCGCGCCGCAAGTCGCTTTCAAAGGACTCAAAACTTAAAGCGTCCATGAAGATGCCGTAAATCAATTTCGTACGCGCGGTTTCATGTTGTGACAGGTCAACGGGGATATCCTGCCAGGGCAAAAGTTGTTCAATCTGCTGCTCGAGGCGCGAAAGCTTGGCCGCGATCGCTTCCTCTTGTTCAAGATGCCCTTCAAAACGCGATACCAACGCTCTTAATTCGTTTTCTTCTTTATCTGTAAATAAAAAATCTTTTTCTTTGACAGGTAGCTTTTGGATGGACAGCCGTTTTGCTTCCGGAAAGCGGCGCTGCATCACCGCGATGGTTCGGCTGAGGCGAACCCGTAAATCGACATTATCAATCGTGACGGTACTCACCTTACGCTCATCGTCAAGCTCGTTGTTTTTAACAATCTCAACGGCTCCCGAACGCATGAGAGAATCGAGTACTTCGTCCTGATCCTCGCGTGCGCCGAGGATCGTCATTTTTGCCATCTTAACGATGCTCAAGGAGTGCCACAATCCTTTCCGCGATTATTTTGGCCGCGTCCGCAAGAAGCGGTTCGGGGAGCCATGATGCATTCGCGTCATGGTGACTGTCACCCGCGGTCAGTTCGCGATAGCGTATTTCAGCTTCTTGCATTTTCTTCTGCCGAATCGCGTTTGCTTCAATATAGGCTTTTTCAAGCAACCCTCCGGCCTCTTGTCTCGCCATCTGGCGTTGGAGCTGAGCATTTTCACGCGCTTTTTCCACGCGCGAAACAGCCACTTGTTCCGTCATCTTGATTTCTTCGAGAAAATCACGATCTGCCATCTGGCAATCCTCCTAAAAAATGAAGGTCCCATCACCTTCTTGTTTCACTCGCGAACAGCATATAGCTTAGCACAGTTAAATCGATTAAAAAAGAAAAAACCTGTGCAAAACTCTTCCTACGTCCGATCATCGGCCTCCAAATAACGGTCAAAATCTTGCGCTTCAATCCATGTTAGGCGGCTGTAATCGGTCAAGAAAACCACATAGCCTTCCTCTTTTGGGTAGGCCCTCCAAATGATATCACCTTGAGGGAGATTCACGAACTGGCCCGTCCCGCAATAAAGGGAGGGCGAATCGCCGATCAGAAGGTCAATGGGGGCCATTTCTCCGTTGGGTAAAAATTGCAATCCTTCTGAACTAAGGACGAGCTTCCCCACAAGCTCACGATGATCGGGGTCTTGTCCCTGTCCGACATTTTCCAAAAACTCAAGCCGGGCGAAGCTTTCAAATCGCCCGCCTTTTTTGATGTGTTGCTCTGTCTTTTCTTGCTGCCAGCGGGCGTAGTCGAGCGGATGATCAAAGGGTGCGATGGAGCCGGGTGAGGCGCTGAAAAAACCGCTGGCATCCACACGCAAGCTGAAATCGCAATGCGCGCAAAAAAGCTTATTGCGCTCACTTCGCATCGCAAGCGGCCGGTCACAGTTCGGGCACCAATGGCATACGGCGGACAGTTGTTCCGCCGGCTTTCGTGAAAAAAAGCGTGCGGGACGACGACGTGTGGTCTGCCATGTGTAATCGTCCGCGTACATCGCCTTCACAAGTCTTTTTTGAATTGAATCAACATCCATGTTTTGCGTCTCTTCGGCGGTAAAAAGAAGTTTCGTTTCGACTTCCATTTTGCCGGGACGCAGGGAAGGCGCCCAGCGCGGCCAACCCAAATAGCCGCCGTGACAAATCACCGATACAACGGGTGCTTTCAAGTGCTTAATCAATTTGGCGGTCGCCGGCCCGAAAGGCGTGATGTCGCCGGCGATTGAACGTTGTGTTTCAGGATAAAGCGCGACGGATAGGCCATCTTGGATGGATGTAATAATCTCCTTGGTCGTCGAGAAATTGACACGGAAGGGTTTAATCTCGATGATGGCAAATTGTTTCAGAAGAGGGCGTAACATTTTTGTGTTAGCGATTTCCTGCCCTGAAACAAAGCGAATGGGCTCTTTTCGCATCGCCATTGCACAGATGATCGGGTCAAGGTAGGAGACATGGTTGCCTACAATAAAATAAGGTCCCGGGACAGTGGTTAATTGAGGATCCGTCTCATATCGTATTCGGTATAAAAACCAAAACAGCGCCCGCGCTAAAGCTAGAAAAAAGCTGTAAACAAAGCGTTTCGGCGCGACGGTCTCTTTTTTTACCGAAGATTGCTTATGTGTTTGCCGGGCCAATATGGCGCCCCCTTTCGATTTATGCCACATTATATTAACATCTTCGCGCTACAGTTGGATACAAGTCCAACTCAATGAGTCGGATAGCATATCGATTAAATTATTTTGTTTAGGTGCGTTGATGGCAAGATATTGTTTTTATTGCGGTCGTGAATTGGATGACTACGAGAAATGTGACTGTCGCGGTCGTTCCTACGTCGCGGGAGAAAATGTGACGGGTGAACCTCGGTCCGAAAAAGCACAACAATCTTACAGCGCCCGGCAGGAACATGAAACGTCATCTTCTTATCAGTCGGCCTGGCAACATCGAGAAGAGGCACCTCCGAAGAAACAACAACACAAAAGTCCCCGCCGTGACTACAGGCGGCAAGGGGTCCGTCCGGCGCGGACTTTTGCGTCATTTTTTAGTTTTTTCATACGCCCCGCCGACAGTATGGCCCGAGAGCTTCAACCTGTTTGGGATCGCTCGCATACGCTTTGGATGGCCGCATCCGTCGCGCTCTCCGGCATTCACTACATGATGTTGAACCGAAGTCTGGCGTCTGTTTTACAAGGCAAGACCGCCAAATTATCCACAGGAGAAGCGCTTCTTTCATGGCTCAGCGGTTCTGTTTTTGTGGCGCTCATTATGCTGCTTTATACCCTCACTTTATGGCTTCTGTCGCGCTTCTTGTATCGTCAAGCCGCCCTGCCCTTCCTGCACGCTTTAGCCGCCGGTAAAGCGGCGTGGAAATTCTTATGTTTCTTTCTCATCCTCGCCCTCCCGTCGCTTTTCACAAGCGGGGCCATCTACGGTCTGGTGCTCTCTTTGATGGGGCTTGTGTTCGCTGTGATTGTTCACGCAAGACAGTTGGCCTCACTGACCGCGCTGGATGAAAACAGAGCCTGGCAGCTTTCTTATCTTTCCATTGTGCTCTTTGCCGGCATCCTCTCCTCGGTCACCGCGATGGTGCAAATGTTGAACGTTGTACGCTGATCGCTATCGGGTGAAATTCCTGTTATAATTGTCTGCGCTAATCTGAGGGGACAAGTCGCAGCATGCTATTTAAACTGAAACGACAATTTCAATGGTTCCTGGACCACTATCGCCGCGAGTACTTTATCGCGATTGCCATGGTGGCCGTGAACTACGCCATCGCGATCGCACCGCCTTGGTTTGCGGGCTACATTGCTGACCGCATTTTTAATCTCGACCTGACGATGGAATCGCTCATCTATTTTGTGATCATGCTGCTGGTCTTAACGGGCATCTTTTACGCGACAGGCTATCTGTGGTCGTACTACCTGATTAAGGCCTACGACGTCACCGAGTTGATGGCGCGGCAGCGGACGATGGCCAAAATTTTGAACCAGAACGCGCCGTTTTTCCAGGCGCAGACAACCGGAAGCCTGATGGGTAAGTCCACCAACGACATCAACGCCATGGCGGAGATGGCGGGCTTTGGCATGATGACGCTGTTTGACTCCACGCTTTACCAGTTCGCGATTATCGCGGTCATGGCGATCGGAGGCTCCTGGCAGCTAACCCTTTTAACCGTGCTCCCCTACCCCTTATTGATCTTCTTTTCAAGGAAGATCGGCGACCGCCTTTACACCGAATACGATTTGGCCCAACAGGCTTTTGACGAGATCAATGACCGTGTGCTTGAGAATATTCAAGGGATCCGTGTGGTCCGAGCCTTCGCGATGGAGGATCAGGAACAAGAAAGCTTCTCGGGGCTCAGTTCAAATTTGAACCGCCAGAATATGAAGGTTGCGAAACTCGACGCGCTCTTCATGCCGGTGTCGCGGTTGATCCAGGGGATTTCTTTTCTTGTCGCGCTCGTCGTCGGCGCTCGCCTGATCAGCACCCACGCCATTACGGTCGGTCAGCTGATGTCGCATGTGTTTTATCTGGGCATGCTGGCGTGGCCCATGATCGCCATGGGCGATTTCATCAATATCTCACAGCAGGCGACGGCCTCCGTGGATCGCGTGTCGGAAATATGGAATTGGAAAGAAGAGATCGCGGATCCGCCCGAAGCGATCTTTTGTCCGTCCATCGAGAATATCGAATTTCAGAATTTTTCATTTTACTGGCCGGGTCATACGGAACCGGTGTTGAAAGATTT
>DIRK01000060.1:0-2542 GCA_002427535.1 Mageeibacillus sp. UBA5438
GTTTGTGCTATGATAAGCACGCGAAACAGCTGAAGTAAAAGCTTCTTAAAAAATAGGGGGGGATTGAACAAAATGCGAACATCCAAACGAAGTCTTGCCATGCAGGCATCTCCGATTCGAAAACTTGTTCCCTACGCGAACGCCGCGAAGGCAAGGGGTACAAAAGTCTATCATCTCAACATCGGTCAGCCCGATATCGAAACGCCAAAAGTCTTCATGGAAGCTGTTCGCGCCGCGGACATCGATGTGTTGGCCTATGCCGATTCAAATGGCTGGGAGCCTTTAAGAGAGAGCATCGCGGCCTACTACCAGCGCATGGGCTTACCGTATGTGACCGAGGATGTCATCATCACAAACGGTGGGAGTGAAGCGTTGCAATGGGCTCTTTTAATTGCCTGCGATCCCGGTGAAGAAGTGCTGGTCCCCGAACCTTTTTACACGAACTACAGAGGTTTTGCGGCACCTTACCTGGTCGAGATCAGTCCGATCACGACCTACCCTGAAAACGGATTTGCGCTGCCCGAAAAAGCGGTGATTGAATCACGCATCACAAAGAAAACGCGCGGCATTTTGTTGTCTAACCCCGGAAACCCGGCAGGCGTGGTCTACACTGCCGAAGAAGTGCGCATGGTCGCTGATATCGCGCGCGAAAATGATCTTTACATCATCGCGGACGAAGTATATCGGGAATTCTGCTACGACGGGAAGGAAGCCACAAGTTTCGGCACGATGACCGATGTGCTCGATCGCATTATCATCATCGACAGCGTATCTAAGCGCTTCTCCGCCTGCGGTGCGCGTATCGGTTCCCTGACAAGTAAGAATAAAGAGGTGATGGCCGCCGCGCTGAAATTGGGTCAGGCCAGACTCTGTGTGCCGACGCTCGAAATGATCGGTTCAAAGGCGCTTTACGATCTTGATCCTGATTATTTCGCGCCCATCCGCGCGCGCTATGAAGAACGTCGAAATATCTTGGTAGACGCCCTGCAGAAGATGGACGGCGTGCTCTGCGAGACACCCGGCGGGGCATTTTACGCCGTGGCAAAACTTCCGGTCGACAACGCGGAGAAATTCGCGATCTGGTTATTAACTGACTTTGAGCTGGACGGTAAAACCGTCATGCTCGCCCCGGTAGAAAACTTCTATCAGACGCCTGGCATGGGCGTGAACGAAGCACGTGTCGCCTATGTCTTAAATTCGGATGATTTAAAAGAAGCGATGCGTGTTTTGAAAGCCGCGCTCGAAGCTTACCCTGGACGCACCGCCTAGTTAATATCTACTTTTACAAGACGCGCCCCACCGAATTGACGTTCCTTTAAACGAAATCGGTGGGGCGCTTTTATAATGCGCCGTAATGGTTCATTTTGGATAAGATATACTGCTATATTTATTCTGAACAAATTCTGAAAGTTAGGACTTATGTACGGTGACTACGACTCTGCTTGCTTGCTCAAAACCATTTAGCCGAACTAAAGAAATCGAATATTGTTTCAAACAGTTGCCCTATTGTGAAGGGTGGATGATGGGTTCATGCCATGTACAGCATCCCGCGCGTTCATGCAGTGCTTATGAAGTGTTCGACCGCGAGCATACATCCCATTGGTTGTTTGCGGGATCATGGCTTGAATGGGATCGTGTGATGCGTTTATGGAGTCAGCTCACTTTTGTGAGCAAAACCATTCAAAGCATTTCTCCGGTTTTCGCCGCTTATGAGCCGATACTGCCGGATATGAAGTGGGTCGCCTGCGGCAATCGTTTCATCGGTTTGACGAAAAAACGTTCCACTACACCTTATATGAGCATGCTCAGCCAAGATAAACCGCCTCGTTTTGAGCACCTCGTTCAACTCACCGGTTTTTTGCGATTGTTCCAACACCAAACAAAACATCTGGTCTTCGTGAACCGCGATATAAAAACAATTGATATTTTGGACGGAGCCCATGATTTGGTGGCGGCTGTGAAAAAATACATTCCCAAACTTCAAGTTTTCTGTGAGTGGGAAACATTCTATTTAAAAAACACCTACGATATCGCGGCATCCAGAAGTACTGATCTATCCTTGTCATTTGGATCTTATGTAACTTCGTGTTTGGCGTATTCGGAGCAGGGTGCCCTCCTGATCGACTATCCGTTCTTTCTCGAAGTCAACATTGAGGATATTGATCTGTGTGAAATACTCTATGCATTTTTAGACTTCAGCGCTTTTGATCGTCAGTATTTGATTGATCTTTATTACAATATGGAGGTGCCATCACATTTTTTCAGCTTACTGGCCTACCATCATATGACGAAAATTTTGGAGGTCATTGCCGATGACGATATAGGCGCGTGTGAACGGAGCGTTATGCTTGAACAATTGAAGAAAATGGCTCGAAGCTACGATCTTTTCAGGGCGCAGGTTCCGTCCTGGTATGTTTGAACCATTCAGATTCCGCGGTGCTGTGAACCTGCGAATTGTCTAAAGATGAGACGCGATTGTTGCGTGGAATTGGTCAATTTAGCCATACGGCGTTACTTGCATCAATCCACATTTATTGCGTAT
>DIRK01000060.1:2906-3942 GCA_002427535.1 Mageeibacillus sp. UBA5438
GATATGCTGGGCGTCACCCAGACCTCCGTCAGCCAGTGGGAGGGCGGCAGGAATTACCCTGACATTAAGATGGCAAAACGACTCGCGACCATGTTTGACGCAACGCTTGATCAGATATTAGGGATGGAGGACATGTCCGAGAAGCCGCTTATTGATGCCATGATGTCGGGGGCGATTGTGGCGGAGAAACTGGCGGATATCGATGAAACCGAGTTAATTCTGTTGGAACAAAAAGGACGGCTGCTGAAACTGATGGATCAATTATCGCCACTTGCGCGCCAACGCGTGATCGACCGCGCGGAACTTTACTACGAAGTTGAGAGTATGAGTCTGAATCCACCCGCGGCCGAAGAGGAATAACTGTCTCAAAGCGTACCATAGGGTTTATATTCATTCACATTTACCGGATAAATATTGACAAAACGGAGCCGTTTTGCTACAATAACGTCAACCTCGATTGGATTATATAGAGGAACGAGTACGTGGCGGAAGTTCCGTTACGCCAGAAGGTTCAGAGAAAATCGAGAGAGAGTGTGTCCCAGAGGATCGCGCTGTGCGCATAAAGGTGCGATGGACCTGAAGCCGGGGTTGCGTAACCCGAGTGAAATGAGTTGACAGAGTCTTCGCGCATCGAAGGCGCACTAGAAATGTATCTATTAGCCGGAATTGTTCATAAGACCGTCTGGTTTTCAACGGCACTCGCGCGACCGGTGAGGGGACAGGAAAGGAGGCGTACTTTGAAAGTACACCTCGTAGGAACGGGCAGATGATTCCCGGGGTGAAAATGGGAATCCTGCCCGTTTCGTGTGTCGGTTATTATATATATCATGATGACGAAAGTTAAAGAAACATCGCAGCCCAAAAAAGTGCTGCTTGGTTTATCGGGCGGAGTCGACAGCACGGCCTCTGCCGCTCTTTTGAAGGCGCAAGGTTTTGAGGTCACCGCGGTGACCTTGGATACATGGCAAGAAGGTGAAGGGGATCGCCAAAGGGTAGATCGCGCCGCGCATTCTGCCGCGCTCCTGAATATCCCCCA
>DIRK01000061.1:0-7099 GCA_002427535.1 Mageeibacillus sp. UBA5438
TTTATGAAGAACAGACGCTTAGACGATCGGACCGTCCAGGCCATACGCGTGCTATCCATCGAAGGCGTTGAGAAGGCGCGCTCCGGTCATCCGGGACTCCCGTTGGGAGCCGCGCCGATGGCCTATGAGCTGTGGGCGCACCATATGAAGCATAATCCGAAAAACCCCGATTGGCTGAACCGCGATCGTTTCGTGTTGTCGGCGGGGCACGGCTCCATGCTTTTGTATTCCCTTTTGTATTTATTTGGTTACGGCACGACGAAAGAGGACCTTATGGCTTTTCGCCAGTGGGACAGCAAGACGCCGGGACACCCCGAATACGGCTTGACCGTCGGGGTCGAGACGACGACGGGGCCCTTAGGCCAGGGTTTTGCCACCGCCTGCGGCATGGCGATGGCCGAGGCGCATCTGGCCGCGATACTCAATACTCCGGAGCGTAAGATCATTGACCACAGAACCTATGTGCTTTGCGGGGACGGGGATCTAATGGAGGGAATCTCAAGTGAGGCCGCCTCATTAGCCGGCACCCTGAAGCTTGGCAAATTGATTGTCCTTTACGATGACAACGCGATCAGCATTGAAGGCTCGACGGACTTAGCCTTTACGGAGGATGTCGGCCATCGCTTTGAAGCCTACGGTTGGCATGTACTGCAGGTATCGGACGGCAACGACCGCGACGCCATTTCAAGGGCCTTAGATGAGGCCAAGACCCGCGATGACCGCCCCTCCCTGATCCGGATTAAAACAAAGATCGGTTACGCGTCGCCTGTGGAGGGCTCCGCGGCCGCCCACGGCGCCCCGCTCGGGGGAGATAATGTCACCACGACCAAAAAAGCGCTTGGTTGGCCTGAAGACTTGGAAGCCTTTGAAGTGCCGGAGGATATTTTGGCTTACACCGAGTCCCTTGTCACGGAGCTTGAAAAGGATGAGGCGCACTGGTGGGAGGAGTTCTCTTTATGGGAGAAGGAGAATCCCGAGTTGGCCAGAGCTTTCAAAAAAGCGTGTTCAAAGACTGATTTAGACGATTTGACGCTTGACGAATTACTCGCGCTTTCATCGAAAGATGAGGCGACCCGCGTGACCTCGGGGCGCGTACTCAACTACATCGCTCATAAGACCGACTTCATGTTTGGCGGGAGCGCGGACCTTGCGCCCTCGAACAATACGAAAATTGACGGCGCGCTGTCGTTTTCGCAAACGACGCCCGAAGGTCCCATGATCCATTTCGGTGTCCGTGAGTTTGCCATGGCGGCTATCGGGAACGGGATTGCGCTACACGGGGCGCTTCGCCCCTATGTGGCGACCTTCTTAGTCTTTTCGGACTACCTGAAAGGGTCCATCCGCCTGTCGGCCCTGATGAATGTGCCGCTCATTTACATTTTGACCCATGACAGCATTGCGGTCGGGGAGGACGGTCCGACGCATCAGCCGATTGAGCAGTTGACCATGCTCCGCGCCATCCCGAACCTGACGGTGTTTCGCCCGGCGGGTAAAGACGAGACCACGGCCGCCTGGTACCAGGCACTTCAAAATGAAGGTCCAACGGTGTTGGCCCTGTCGCGGCAGTCTATCGCCTCCGATGAAACAAAACCTGAAGAAGTCGCGCGCGGCGCTTATATCGTCCGCGATGTGAAAGCACCGGATGTCCTCATCATGGCCTCAGGTTCGGAGTTACCGCCTGCGCTGAAAGCGGCCTCTTTATTAGAAGAAGAAGGTATTCGGGCGCGTGTTGTTTCCATGGTATCGATGGAGCTTTTTGAACAACAAAGCGCTGAATATAAGGAACAGCTGTTGCCCCAAGCCTTGCGCAAACGCGTCGCGGTGGAAGCCGCGTCTCCCATCCCCTGGTACCGCTACACGGGACTTGACGGACTTGTGATCGGGATGGATCAATTTGGCGCCTCCGCGCCCGGGCAGCGTGTATTAGATGAATTTGGCTTCACCCCTGAGAACATCAAGGAAAAGATCAAGCAGCTTTTAAAGGCTTAAAGAAAGATGAAAAAGGCCCGCTTTTTGCGGGCCTTTGGAGCCGAAGGTGAGAATCGAACTCACGACCTATTCATTACGAGTGAATTGCTCTACCGCTGAGCCACTTCGGCAATCGAACACTATCTTACAAGGCAAAAATTATTGTGTCAAGCGAGGATGAAACAATGGAGAAACACAAGTTGACGCGTGAACACGCGCTTCTTTTATTAGAAGAATTTAACCAAGAAGAAAGTCACATGACGCATGCTTTGACCGTCGGTTATGTCATGCGCCATTTTGCCGATCTTTATTCGGGCGACCCGGACCTTTGGGAAATCACGGGGCTCATCCACGATCTTGACTATGAGAAGTTCCCCGAGGAACACTGCGTGAAGACGGGGGAGATTTTGGAAGAACGCGGCTGGCCCGAGGACATTATCCGGGCGGCCGTCTCACACGGCTACCCGACCTGCACGGACATCGAGCCCTTAACGGATATGGAAAAGGTGCTCTACACCATCGATGAGCTGACCGGGCTCGTCTACGCGGCTGCCCTGATGCGCCCCACGCGCATGGAGGGCATGAGCTTGAAGTCCTTAAAAAAGAAGTGGAAGGACAAGAGCTTTGCGGCGGGGGTGAACCGTGAGATCATCACCACAGGTGCCGAAAAACTCGGCATGCCCTTGGACGAGGTCATGCTCCAGACCATTGAAGCGATGGGGAAGGTCGCGGAGGCAATCGGGCTTAACGCGTGATGTAACGGTAGAGTAACAGTGAAAAATAGGAAAAAGCGGCTCTTTTGGAAGAACCGCTTTTCTTATTCATTCAGTTATTGACTTAAATATCTATCCGAATTTCAAGTTTGTCCTGTGACCTATTTGTCATTAATCCTCCAGATAGGGAATCTCGTCGGCTTCAAACGTGCGGGCGGCATACTGACGGTCCAGGGAAAGGGTCGCGCCCGGATGGTCGCCGGCTTTCTTCCAGAACATCACATTGTCATTGCCGTTCACTTCTTCTTCCACCTGCTCGAGGATATACCAGTCGAGGAACAGGCGGGCGGCGCGGTCGCCGTCTTCTTCGGCGGCAATGGCCATCTTGTCGATCGAGTCGGTGACAAACTTTTCGTGGGCTAACGCTTCTTCAAAGGTTTCTAAAACACTGTTCCATTCCTTTTTAGGCATCTCGATGGGCATCAGGTCCACCTGTTCGCCACGCATCATGAGGTAGCGGACAAAGCCTTCCGCGTGGACAATCTCTTCTTTGTACTGGACGTACATCCAGTTCGCCGCGCCGGGCCAATCGTTTTCATTCAGCCAGTTACTCATCGCCAGGTAAAGGTAAGCGGAGTAATACTCTTTATTGATCTGTTCATTAAATAGTTTTTTAACTTTTGGGGTCATTTTCATGTGGGTTCACTCTCTTTCATTGGGAGCGAGGCATCTTTGCGCCTTCGCTTTTATCCATAATCTGACGTCAGTATAAATCGAACATCACGGCTTTATTGTTTCGCGTGTTACTCGAAATGGACTTCTTATTCATGGTAGAGTAAGGGGGCAGGAGGTCGTTCGAATTCCTGACTTTACATGCGGGGGCAATCATGCAGCTTACAGAGATCCGCTGGCAGACCGAAACGTCCGAGGCTGAACGTTCTTCCGGCCGTGTGCCCATAGGACGGGGGATCACGCTGATTGACCCGGGAGCGCTTTCTGACAGCGCTTTAGTGCTGCAAAACCTCCATCTCGATCTCGTATTAAAAGCAGGTGAAAAAAGCCCTTTATACACGCCTTCTTCTATTTTATTCTGGCAATTCATCTTGCATGAAAATCAACGCACTTACCGTTTTTCAACAGACCGGGAAGCCCCTTTCAAAGAAAACTTATTTCGAAGAATCATCATCGGGGATGAGGGGATTGCGCTGGGCGACAAATTGGACCCGGACGCTTCCTTTGATTTAAAAGACGCGCTGACCCGTCTGGAAAGTTCGCGCGACCAACTTTGTGAGATGAGAGGTAAGCGCGGACGCCTGGTGACGCTCCTAGAAGACTATGAGGCACTCCTGGAGGATATTAAAGCGCACGGCGGCTCCCAAGAATCAACGCATGTACTGCAAATGAAAGCGGAGGAAAGTAAACGCCAGCTTGCCGCCTTGGAAAGGGAAGATAAAAGGCTTTTGGCCGAACAGCAGACCTTGAAATATCTGGCGATCAAGTCGGAATATGAAGACTACCTTCGCTTGAAAGAAGAACTGCAAAAAACAGAAGAACAAGAGGGCCAATACGGCTCGCGCATCACTCCCCTGGGGCATGACATCACGGTGCACGATTTGGCGGAGCTGGCCGGCATGCGAAACGAGCTGCGTGACATCCAGCGTCAGATGGAAGAAGCGGGGACGACATTGGAAGCGGCCCGAAGGGAACGGATGAAGGCCGAACAACAGCGCATCCTGTTAAGGCGCGGCGTGAGTGACATGGAGCAGGAGAGGCCTCGTTTATATGAGCGCCTGATGCACGAAAAAATGGCTACGCATCCGGTTGAAACCGTCCGACAAGAAGCGCTCCCGTTCCCGACCCTAAATCACTTCTTTATTTTGCTGGCCGTCCTCGTTTTTGCCTTGGGGCTCTACGCGACACTCTACACGGTAGTAGGCGGCATCGCGATGGCCGCGCTGTCACTTGTGTTAGGCGGCTACTTTGCGGTGCGAAGTTACCTATCCCGCGTCCGAAGCCAAAAAAGATCTGACCCTCGGCATAGTGATGAAAGTAAGCTGGAGACAGCTCTGCGCCAGCTCGACAGCCGGATGGCCGGCGCAAAGCTGGAATTAGAAGAGTTGGAACAAGGTTTGTTATCCCTTGAAAGGGAAGAGACCAAATGGGCCGTGGAAGAAGAGACCCTGGGCCGCAACTACAGGCGCACGGAGTCAGAATTGCTCCGCGTGCTCAGACGTTACGCGGGGCCCAGCGACATTGAAGAAACAGATGCCATTATTACAGCGCTGTCCAGGCAGCGCGACAAAAGCGCCCAATATAATGAGACGGTCGCGGATTTGTTGCGCCGGATCGCGGACATCAAGCACGGCCGTTCCAACGAAGAATTAGAGCGTGAATACGATCGTGCCTGCAAGACGCTGTTTGAGGAGATGAAGCTCAGCCCTGAGCTTGTCTACGATCCCAAACGGGCCCAAGAAGTGTTCGACGAACGCCTGACGCTCGCTGAACAGATCGACAGCTTAGAAAAATCCATCCGCGAACAAGAAGAAAAAATGAGTGAGACCCGAAGCTCACAGGTGACGATGGGGAGTTTGGAACAAAGGGAAAAAGCACTCGCGCAATCGTTAGAAGAAGCTTTCTTGGAGCTTTACCGTCTGGATGCGGCCTGGGCCTGGGCAAGTGAAATCAGAAGTTCCGGTGAGTTAACGGATGCCGACGCTTGGATGCGGCAGACAGGTGACTATGTGAACCGTCTTCTGGGGCGCAGGGTGTCGGGGGCTGTTATCCTGCCCGTTGAAGAGGCAAGGCCTAAAATTCGCGCGCCGCGCTTTGCGGGCCAAGACAAATCGGAAGAAAAGCGCGCGGTCGATGTTCCTGCGATCTTGGGGGCATCGCCGGACCTTCGTTACCTGGCCGCAAGGCTTGCCTTAGTTAAAAGCCAACGGGCGTTCTTGTCCCTTCCATTGATTTTAATCGGCCCGATTATCCGATCGGGGCGCGTGGCCCGTGACGACTTGTTCAATACACTGGTAGAATGGACATTGGAAACAGGGAATCAGATTCTCTGGTTCACCGAAGATCCCGCTTTGGTATCCATCGCGAAAGCGAGGAATATAGATCGATACAGCCTTGTATAGGAGAGGGAGGACAAATGAAAAAAGGAATTTCAATTATCGCAAAAGAACTGGATGCACTGAAAGCCGCCGGTGTCTACAGCGAAGAACGCGTCCTGACCGTGCCCCAGGGGAGCCTGATTGACACAGTGGACAAGAAGGGCGTCATCAACATGTGCGCCAACAACTATTTGGGTCTTTCGAACAACGAGGAGTTGCGACAGACCGCAAAAGACAGCTACGACCGCTGGGGATACGGCCTGTCATCCGTCCGCTTCATCTGCGGAACACAACAGCTCCATAAGGATCTCGAGCGTGAACTGGCCTCATTTTTCGGCTTTGAGGATGCGATCCTGTATTCGTCCTGCTTTGACGCGAACGGCGGATTGTTTGAGACGATCCTGACGGATGAGGACGCCGTGATCAGCGATAAATTGAATCACGCGAGCATCATTGACGGCGTTCGCCTGAGCAAGGCCAAGCGCTATCTGTACAACAACAATGATATGGATGAATTGGAAGCGCGGCTAAAAGAGGCCGATGAGGCAGGGGTTCGCACAAAACTCATCGCGACCGATGGCGTGTTCTCCATGGACGGCATCATCGCGGACCTGAAATCGATCTGTGACCTGGCCGATAAGTACGACGCGCTTGTCATGGTGGATGACTCGCACGCCTCGGGCTTTGTCGGCAAGACAGGCCGCGGAACGCCTGAGCACTGCGGTGTCATGGGACGCATCGACATTATGACCAGCACGCTCGGTAAGGCGATGGGCGGGGCCTCCGGAGGCTTCACCCTGGCGAAAAAACCGGTCGTTGACTGGCTGCGCCAAAAGAGCCGCCCTTACCTGTTTTCCAACACGCTGGCTCCCGCGATTGCCGCGACCTCTTTGAAGGTGCTTGAGATGCTGCAGCGCGACACGAGCTTTATCGACAAAATTAATGACAATACGAAGTATTTTAGAAAAGGCTTGGAAGAAAAGGGCCTTGACATTATCTCGGGCACACACCCGATCGTTCCTGTCATGATCTATGACGAGGTGAAGTCCCTTGAAGTGGCTGAATACCTCTTGGAGTTAGGACTCTATGTCATCGCCTTCAAGTTCCCGGTTGTCCCGCGCGATCTGGCGCGTATCCGTACGCAGGTATCGGCGGCCCATTCGAAGGAAGAACTTGATTTTGCGATCGACTGTTTTGCGAAAGCGAAGGAGAAGTTTTCGCTTTGACAAAGTAAATATCGAGCTCTATAATGACCGGAGCTCGCACCATTAGCTCAGTCGGCAGAGCAACTGACTCTTAATCAGTGGG
>DIRK01000061.1:7418-10468 GCA_002427535.1 Mageeibacillus sp. UBA5438
TTTTTTGGCGGCGCCGGTGTATCGACCGAATCCGGTGTGCCCGATTTTCGAGGCGCTCAAGGGCTTTACCAAAGCTTAGGCGGGGCGGAAATGTACCTTGGCTTAGAATTCATGGAGCGCCATCCGGAGGAGTTCTACAAATTCTACCGGGAGTACTTCATGATGAAGGGGATCTTACCGAACGCCTGTCATGAGAAGTTGGCCGAGATGGAAGACAAGGGGAAACTCCAGGCGATTGTCACGCAAAACGTGGACGGTCTGCACCAACAGGCGGGCAGTCAAAAGGTATTCGAACTGCACGGCAACGGGGGACGTTTCTATTGCCACCGTTGCAAGACGCCTTATTCCTTTGACGCGGTCGACCAATCCCAAGGGGCCTTTTTCTGTACGAAGGAAGGCTGCGGCGGCTTGGTGCGACCTGACATTGTCATGTACGGTGAATCACTCGACCCGCGTGTGTTGGAAGGCGCCATTTTTGCCATTGAACAGGCGGACTTGATCATCGTCGGCGGTTCCTCTTTGACCGTCTATCCTGCGGCCGGGCTCATCCATTACCGCAAGCGCGGGTCAAAACTGGTGCTCATTAACCTCGATCCGACCCCCTATGACGCTTTAGCGGACCTTGTGGCCCACGAGTCCATCGCCAAACTGTTTCGTGAGCTTGTGATCGCGCGTTGATATTATGGCCCGCTTTTGCTAGCATAGCGCTGTGCGTAAGAGACGGAGGTATGCCCTTGGACGGCAGTCGCTGTACCGGCCCTCTTTTGAGGGCCCTATTAGAAAAACAAGTAATCCCGGGCGAGACAGTCGGTTCGCTTTGGTTTGATTTAATCCTGATTTTCATCCTAATTTTGATCAATGGTTTTTTTTCGGCCGCCGAAATGGCCGTGATTACGCAAAATGACAATAAGATCCGCCAGATGGCGGAAAAGGGTCACGCCTCGGCGAAAAAATTGCTGCGGTTCGTGGATAATAAAACCCGTTTCCTGTCGACGATTCAGGTCGCCATTACCCTTGCGGGTTTCTTGTCGAGTGCTTTTGCAGCCGATAAAATTGCGGGACGAGTCTATCTGGCCGTCGATCCCTTGGGTCAAAACCCCTCGTTTCGAACGATGTTTGTCATCTTGTTCACGATCGTCCTGTCGTACATCACGCTCGTTTTAGGGGAACTTGTTCCGAAAAGACTTGCCATGCGCAGACCGGAAAAATTTGCGCTGTCGATCGCCTCTATCATTGGGGGCGTTGACCTGATCTTCTATCCTTTCACACGGCTTTTAGAATGGTCGGGGAACGGGGTCATCCGACTATTAGGTATTGATCCGAAGGAGACCGCGGATCGCGTGACCGAAGAGGAGATCCGAATCCTGGCGCAGGCCGGCGCGGGTTCAGGCGACCTGCAGGTGGAAGAAGCGCTTTTGATTGACAATATATTTGCCTTTGACGATAAATATGTCTCAGAGATTATGACGCCGCGCGTGTCGGTCGTCGCCATCCCGCTTGACTTAGGCTATGAGGAGACATTGGAACTTGTGGCTGACGCCTGTTATTCGCGTTTTCCTGTCTACGATGAAGATATTGATGACATTGTAGGGGTGCTGATCGCAAAAGACTTACTGCGCGTGGCGACCCACAAGAGCGCAAAGGACTTCTCTATTCAGTCGATCATGCGGCAGGCCTACTTTATCCCTGAGGGGAAAAAAATCGACGTGCTCTTTCGTGAGATGAAGCAGCAACGCATCACGATGGCAGTCGTGGTCGATGAGTACGGTGGGACTGAGGGGATCGTCACCTTGGAGGACCTGCTTGAGGAAATTGTCGGAGAGATCGAAGACGAGTTCGATTCGCCTGAGACGAGTGTGACTGTGAATACGGATGGCTCTTACGTATTCAGCGGGCTATTGACGCCGGCGGAAGCCGGACGCTATGTCCCCGAGCTTGATCAACTAAAAGAAGACGATGACTATGACACCATCGCCGGCTTCGTGCTCTCTTTACTGGGCCATATTCCTGAGGCGGATGAACGTCCGGTGGCGATCTATGGTAATTTGAAGTTTACGGTCCTTGAGATGGCGGACCGGCGGATTGCTCGAATTAAGCTCGAGATTTTGGATGAGGAAAGCGGCCACGAAAATGAAGCACACGAAGATCACTGAGGACTCTTTCGAGCCCTTGTTATTTGCCCCGGAAACGGCTTGCACGACGTCGATTGACGTTTTGGAACACACGCTTGAAACAGATCGCAGTCAAGGTCTTTCGGACTACGCCGTACGGGATCGTTTAGAACGATTGGGTAAAAACGAGCTCGAAAGCGAGAAGAAGACAAGTTTCATTTTGAAGCTTGTGGATCAGTTCAAAGACTTTCTCATCCTTGTCCTTGTGATTGCCGCGGTGATTTCCGCCTTTTTGGGGGAGACTATCGACGCGGTTATTATTCTTGCGGTGGTCATTATCAACGCGGTATTGGGCGCCATCCAGGAGAATCAGGCGGAAAAGGCAATTGACGCCTTAAAGAAAATGTCAGCGCCCCTAGCCCGCGTCATCCGTCAGGGAAAAACCGAGGAAATTGAAGCCCGGGAACTGGTGCCCGGTGACTTAGTGATCCTGCAGGCGGGCGATATCATCCCGGCCGATATGCGTCTCATTGAGAGTGTGAACCTAAGAGTGAATGAAGCGGCCCTGACGGGGGAGTCGGTTCCGGTTGAAAAGGACGCCAATCAACTTTTTGACCATCTGCCCGGCATCGGTGACAGGAGCAATCTTGCGTACAGCGGGATGGCGGTGACCTATGGGCGTGCGCTGGGTTTTGTGGTGGCGACCGCGAACAGGACAGAGATCGGGAAGATCGCGGATCGTTTAAAGGGCATTGATGTTGAGATGACGCCCTTGCAGTTGAACCTAAATCGCTTAGGCAAAATTTTGGGCGTTCTTTGTTTAGTCATCAGCGCCGTCATTTTCGGCGCGGGGCTTTTACAAGGCGGTGAACCTTTAAGCCTGTTTATGACGGCGGTAAGTCTTGCGGTGGCGGCGATCCCTGAGGGGTTGCCCGCGGT
>DIRK01000061.1:10624-21246 GCA_002427535.1 Mageeibacillus sp. UBA5438
GTGACGATTATCTTGGCGCTCGGCATGAAGCGTATGGCCAAAGAAAATGCCATTGTGAAACGATTGCTGGCGGTGGAGACCTTAGGGAGTGTCGATACCATCTGCTCGGATAAGACGGGGACTTTGACCGAAAATGAGATGACGGTGACCCGACTCTACGCGGGCAACCGGGTTTTTGAAGTATCGGGCGCGGGTTACAAAAATGAAGGGGAGATCGTCCCGAAACCCAATCCTCCCTTGATGCGGCTGTTTGAGATTGCCGCGCTTTGTAATGACGCGGTGTTAAGTGAAACAGAGGATGGCCAGGTGTCGGTTATCGGGGATCCGACAGAGGGCGCGATGCTGGTGGCGGCTAAAAAGGCATCGTTTTCAGTGGACACATGGCGAAATGAACATCCGCTCATCTGGGAGCTGCCCTTTGACTCGGAGCGCAAGATGATGTCGGTGGCAAGCCGTCTGGAGGACGACTTGGTCTATTCGTTTACGAAGGGCGCGCCGGATAATATCCTGCTTCGCTCGTCTTATGAGTGGACGGATGAGGGGGCTGTTTTACTGTCTGAGGCGCGGCGCTCGGAAATCTTAGAACAAAACAGATCGTGGGCGAAGAGCGCGCTTCGTGTTTTGGGCTTTGCATTTAAAGTCCATGACAGTGAGAGCATAGACGCCGCGGAAGAGGAGCTGGTCTTTGTCGGCTTGATGGCCATGATGGATCCGCCGAGGCCGGAGGCAAAAGAGGCGATCCGCGTCTGTCATGAGGCGGGTATTTCGGTGGTCATGATCACGGGGGATCACCAGGATACGGCCACCGCGATCGCGGATGAATTGCAACTTCGTTTTGCGGATGATTCGGTACTTTCGGGCGCTGAGATTGAACAGATGTCGGACGATGAGTTGTTTGAGCGAGCGGCTCAAACGTCTGTTTACGCGCGTGTCTCACCGGAGCATAAGGTGCGGATCGTGGAGGCTTTAAGGCGTTTGGGGCGGACGGTGTCCATGACAGGTGACGGCGTAAATGACGCACCCGCGTTGAAGCGCGCGGACATCGGGGTGGCCATGGGGATTACGGGGACGGACGTAGCCAAAGGTGCCGCGGATATGGTGTTGGCGGACGATAATTTCGGGACGATTGTGAGTGCGGTGGAGGAGGGGAGGGTCATCTATTCGAACATAAGGAAGGTGGTCGGTTTCCTTTTGTCCTGCAACATGGGGGAGATTCTTGTAATTTTCCTGACCAACATGATCTTAGGGCCCGCGTTTACACCGCTATTTCCCGTTCAGTTGCTATGGCTGAATCTTGTGACGGATAGTTTTCCGGCGCTTGCCTTGGGGCGTGAGCGGGCGGAGGAGGGGATTATGCTTTTGCCCCCGAGGGGTCGCGAGGCGAAGATTTTGGATCGCCCCATGATCGCTTCGATCCTCTCTCAAGCCACCGCGATTTTTGTAACGGTGTTTTTGGCCTTTAATATCGGGCGTTATCTTTATCCGGATCTGACTTCAACGGGACTACCTGTTTCTTCCTTTTCCTTTATGCCTCAGATGGGGACGGTTCCTTCCTGGGGGGCGCATACGTTTGCTTTTATGACACTGATATTGGCCGAGATTTTGCGTGTGTTTTCGGCACGTTCTGAGGAGCATTCTGTGTTTTCTTTGGGTTTCTTTTCGAACAGAACTTTAAATAAGGCGGTTTTACTTTCATTGGCATTGACACTCGTCGTGGTCTATGTGCCTTTCCTGGATCAGTATTTTAAGACGGTTCCGCTTTCGATTCGTGACTGGGGAATTATTCTGGCGCTTATTTTGATTCCGTTTTTGTCGGGGGAGTTGTTCAAGTACATTTATCACGCACGAAGGTTGAAAGAATCATAAGGCGTAGCAATCACGGCACTTGACGTCCTTTTATTTAAGCGTTATACTCGTTAGCGATCAAGTAGAAGTTCCGCTTCTCACCTCAAGCTTCGGCGAAAAGGTTCACAGATACCGATTGGGCACGCGGTTTTTGTTGAGCGGAACAAGAACCGCTTTTTTATGGCCTAAAAGGAGGTCCGATATCAGACAGGCAAACAGAGCGCATCAGATCAATGAAGCGATTCGTTATCCCGAAGTGCGATTGATTGATGAAGAGGGAAACATGGTCGGCGTGGTGCCGATCCAGGAAGCGCAAAGAAGGGCCTATGACGCCGAGCTCGATCTCGTGCTCATCTCACCTTCACCTGACAATCCCGTCTGCAAGATCATGGATTACGGAAAATTCATGTTCGAGCAGGAGAAAAAGAAACGGGAAGCGCGCAAAAATCAGAAAATCGTGAACGTCAAAGAAGTGCAGCTCAAACTCACCACTGAAGAACACGATTTCGATGTCAAGGTGCGAAACGCCCGACGTTTTCTTGAAGCGGGAGACCGCGTCAAGGTCGTCATCCGCTTCAGAGGAAGAGAGATGGCGCACACAGACCAGGGATACGACGTGATGGAGGACTTTGCGGAGGCCATCGCCGATCTCGGAAAAGTCGACCGGCCCGCAAGAGCCGAAGGCCGCAACATGATCATGTTCCTGTCACCTTTGAAAGAATAAAGATCGCGGGGTCGCCCCGCCGCCAATAAACTTTAAAGAATACCGGAAGGGAGGCATTCAGATGCCTAAACAGAAAACACACAGTTCGTCAAAAAAACGCTACAAAGTGACCGGGACGGGGAAATACCTTCGCTCTCAGGCATTCACGAGCCATATTCTGACGAAGAAATCACCGAAAAGAAAACGCAATTTGAGAAAAACAACGCTGGTGTCACCCCAGGACGCGAAGCGGCTCAGGCGGCTTTTGCCCTACAAATAAGCAAATATTGAAGGAAAAGGGGAGGATCATACCATGTCAAGAGTTAAAAGAGGAACGGTGCTACGCCGTCGCCATAAAAGAACACTGAAGCAGGCCAAAGGCTATTTCGGCCGCAAAGGCACCCAGTACAAAGTCGCCCACCAGGCCGTCATGAAGTCAGGCCAATACGCCTACAACGACCGCCGCCGTAAAAAGCGCGACTTCCGCCGCCTGTGGATCGCCCGCATCAACGCGGCCGCCCGTCAAAACGGCATGAGCTACAGCCGCTTCATCAACGGACTGAACATCGCCGGCGTCGGCCTCGACCGCAAAGCCTTAGCCGATTTGGCCGTGAACGACAAACCGGGCTTCACCGAGTTAGTCAACATCTCCAAGAACGCGCTCGGAGCGTAAGGCAAAAAATATGCTTTAAGAACACAAGGCGGAGCAATCCGCCTTTTTCTTCGAAGGGAGCCCAAATGAGAACCATCGAATCAAAAGACAATCCGCTCTTTAAAACACTCTTCTCATTAAAGCGCCCTTCTTTGGCCAAAAAACAACAGCTCGCGCTCATCGAAGGCCCGCGCCATATCTCGGACATGTTGAAAGCAGGCATCGTGCCCGAATACCTCTTCTTTGCCGACGACGAAAAGGGGAGAGCCCTGCAGCAAATCCTGTGCGAAGACATCGACTTAGGCGATCGCGTCATCTTGTTATCGCCCGCGCTCTTTTCCCAAGTCAGTCAACAGACAAGCGCCCAGGGTGTCCTCGCGATGACAAAACTTTACGAAGTAACCTGGGATACATGGATCAGGAAGATCGATCAAGCGAAAGAATTACTCCGTGTCCTCATTTTGGAATCCGTCCAAGATCCGGGCAACGTCGGCACCCTCATCCGGAGCGCGGACGCTTTAGGTTTTTGTGCCGTACTGTTAGCAGGGGACACCGCATCCCTTTACAACCCAAAAACACTGCAGGCTGCCATGGGATCGCAGTTTCATCTGGATGTTATCGATGTGACGATCGGGATCGAAGAATGCCTGAAACAACTGAAAGACAAGGCCTTTATGACGATCGGGGCAGCCCTAAAGGGGATATCCGTTGAGGACTTCCACTTTGGACCATCGAGCGCGATTGTCTTAGGGAACGAAGGCAACGGCTTAAGTGAACAGGCGCTCGAAGGGGTCGATCATTTAGTCACCATCCCCATGGCCGGGGCGGCCGAATCACTGAATGTATCCGCCGCCGGCACCATCCTCATGTGGGAGGCCGTGCGAGGAAAAGTTTAAACGGGACCCACGATAGTCACAAGGGACCGTCTTATGCTACAATACTCGGAGTTCATTCCCCCTCGTCGTTTGCGGTTTGTCCGACCCTGACGCCGAGAAGGGAGTATAGGAGGAAATATGGACAAAGAAACGAAACAGACCATCATTGACGCGTACGCGACTCACCCCGACGACACCGGTTCGCCCGAGGTCCAAGTCGCGCTCCTGACCTGGAGAATCAACCATCTGACCGAACATCTGAAGGTTCACAAAGGGGATTTCCATTCCCGCCGCGGCCTTTTGAAGCTCGTCGGACAGCGCCGCGCCCTGCTTGACTATCTGACCAAGATTGACGTAGAGCGTTACCGCGCCCTGATCGCGCGCTTAGGTCTCAGGCGTTAAAAGAACAACCATGACGGCGGTCAACAAGACCGCCGTCAGCTTGTAGGAACCGGAGTCAATAACAGGCAGTGGGACGTAGATTGCGTGGCTCTTTTTTAAAGGGACGCGGACTCTACACTCTATTGCCTGTCGAATGATTCCTCGTAGCTTTGAACACATCGACCGCGGCAGGGAGCCGACGGTCATTTCGCCGTATCGTTCATACGGCATGCACGCATATCGTGTTATGGAGGAATAACAAAGATGCAAAAACGAATTTTTGAAACCGAACTGCAAGGCGCGCCCCTGTCCTTAGAGACCGGTGAGCTCGCTCAGTTCGCCAACGGCGCCGTGCTCGTCCGTTACGGCGACACCGTCGTCCTGACGACCGTCACCGCCTCATCGCAGCCGCGCGAAGGAATCGACTTTTTCCCGCTATCCGTGGACTATGAAGAAAAAATGTACAGCGTCGGCAAAATCCCCGGCGGATTTTTGAAACGTGAAGGCCGCCCGACCGAGAACGCTGTTTTGACCGCGCGCTCCATCGACCGCCCGATCCGCCCGCTGTTCCCCGACGACCTTCGAAACGACGTCGTCGTGAACAACCTGATCCTGTCTGTCGATCACGATCATTCACCGCAGGTCGCCGCCCTGATCGGCACCTCGGCCGCGATCCACATCTCCGACATCCCCTGGGGGGGACCGGTCGCCGGTGTGCAGATTGCCTTAATTGAAGACGAAGTCATCATCAACCCCACCCTCGAGCAGACGGAACAATCCGATCTTGACCTGTTCCTTGCGGGCACCAAAGATAAGATCTGCATGATCGAGGCCGGGGCTAACGAAGTCAAAGACGAGAAAATGCTCGAGGCCATCGAAAAGGGCCAAAAAGTCATCAGCGAAGTCTGTCACATGATCGACGGCATGCGCGATGAGATCGGTAAGGAGAAATTCTCCTACGAATCGAAAAAAGCGCCCAAAGCACTCTTTGACGAAGTGTTGGCGCGCTACCGCGACGGCATGCGCGAAGCCGTGCTGTCAGCCGACAAATCTGTCCGCGACCAGGCTGTCGGAGCCCTTTCTGCCGACATTAAGAACTTCATCGCAACAGAGCACGAAGCCGACGCGGGCTTCACCTCAGAAGTCATTGACGAACTTGAAATGTATGTCGTCAGAGAATACCTTTTGAATGAACAGCGCCGCGTCGACGGTCGCGGACTCGATGAAATCCGCGCCCTGACAGCGAAAGTCGACCTGCTCCCGCGCGTACACGGCTCCGCCTTGTTCTCACGCGGCCAGACCCAGGTTCTGACGATCTGCACACTGGGCACCGTGGACGACGCGCAGCGCCTTGACGGTGTCGACACCAAGGAGAGCAAGCGCTACATGCACCAATACAACTTCCCCGCTTACAGTGTCGGGGAGGCCCGTCCCAACCGCTCCCCCGGACGCCGGGAAATCGGACACGGAGCATTGGCCGAGCGCGCACTCTTGCCGGTACTGCCGAGCTTAGAAGAATTCCCGTACTCCATGCGCCTTGTCTCTGAGGTGACCATGTCAAACGGCTCCACCTCACAGGCCTCCGTCTGCTCAAGCTCACTAGCGCTTATGGCCGCCGGTGTCCCGATCAGCAAACCGGTCGCCGGTATCTCCTCAGGACTCATGATCGACCCTGAAGATACCGATCGCTACATTGTCTTCATGGACATTCAGGGCATCGAAGACTTCTTCGGTGACATGGACTTCAAAGTCGCCGGCACCGTGGACGGCATCACCGCCATCCAGGTTGACATCAAGGTGGACGGTCTGACGCTCGACATCATCCGCGACGCTTTCCAGATGACAAAAAAAGGCCGCCTGCAGATCTTGGAAGAGGCCATGAACCCCGTGATCGCAGAAGCGAGAGCTGAACTCTCACCCTTCGCGCCGAAAATCGATCAGGTGGACATCCCTTCAGACAAGATCCGTGACGTCATCGGCTCAGGCGGCAAAGTTATTCGCCGCATCGTGGAGCTCTCGGGCGCACAGATCGATGTGGAAGAAGAAGGTCAGGTCGGCCATGTGTACGTCTCTTCAACAGACGCCGAGGCCCGCAAGAAAGCCATTGATATTATCCGCGCCATCGTCTTTGACCCCGAACCGGGAACCATCTTTGACGCCGTGGTGACCAGGCTCATGAACTTCGGTGCCTTTGTTGAAATCGCGCCCGGAAAAGAAGGCCTTGTCCATATCTCCAAGATGGCCTGGGAGCGCGTGAATCAAGTAGAGGACGTGGTCGCTGTCGGTGACCATGTGAAAGTCATTGTGTCTGAGATCGACGATCAGGGGCGCTTGAACCTCTCCATGCGCGACCTCATGGAAAAGCCTGAAGGCTATGTTGAGCGCGAAGATGACCGCTCCGGCGGGCGCGGAGGCGGCAGACGCCCTGACTCCCGCGGCGGACGTGACTTCAAGCGCAATGACCGCGGACCGCGCCGTGACAGCAACCGAGGCGGGGAGAAGCGCGGCGAGCCGAGAAAAGAGCGTCATTTCTAAGTTGCTTTGATTGACACGGCTTTCATCTCTTTGCTATGATGGACGCCGTCCGGTGGCGTGAGAACGCCACCTAAACAGGGGAGTGGCTCAACGGTAGAGCAACGGTCTCCAAAACCGTGGGTTGCGGGTTCGAATCCTGTCTCCCCTGCCAGAAGAGCCCCGGCAAAAACCGGGGCTCCCAAAAGTAAATGATCGGGGTGTAGCTCAGGTGGCTAGAGTGCTTGCTTGGGGTGCAAGAGGTCGCAAGTTCAAGTCTTGTCACTCCGACCATGATTGAAAACCTCCTTCGCATGAAAGCGGCGGAGGTTTTCGTTTATAATGAATGCATGACCACCCAACAATACGAAGCTACTCAATTAACCGAGGTGACCATCTACACAGACGGCGCCTGCTCCGGCAATCCCGGGCCCGGCGGCTGGGCCGCGATCATTCGCGCCTTGGGCGTCGAGAAGGAGATATCCGGCTTTCTACCGGATACCACCAACAACCGCATGGAGCTCACCGCGGCGTTAAAAGCACTTCAGAGCTTAACCAGGCCCTGCCGGGTCAAACTCTACAGTGACAGCGCCTACCTGGTGTCCGCCTTCAACGAGCGATGGATCGAAAACTGGCAAAAGCGCGGATGGAAAAATGCCGCCAAAATGCCCGTCGCCAACCGCGACCTCTGGGAGGCACTCTGGGCCGAACACCTGCGCCACACCATTACATGGCACAAGGTGAAAGGCCACTCGGACAATGAATACAACAACCGCTGTGATAAAATGGCGGTCGAAGAAATACTAAAAAATACATAGACGGTTGGATGTAGGGGACAATGGACAACGAGCAAGGACGAAGAGGAACGAAACGCGAAGCGCCACAGCATAGAAAACCCAAGATGCGTGTAGGTGAACAAAAAGCGCCGCGTTGCGTAAAAGAACCCCTCCTCATGGAGGAGGTGCTCCATGTCGACCCGAAATTCATCGGGCGAATTTTCACCGTAGAAGTCCAAAAGGTCCTCCTGCCTGACGGCCGCGCGACCACGCGCGAAGTCGTCCGCCATCCGGGCGGCGCCTGTGTGGTGGCCTTAGACGATGACCGCAACATCTATCTCGTGCACCAGTACCGTGTTGGCACGAGCGGCCCCTTGCGCGAAATACCGGCGGGCAAACTCGAACCGCCCGAAGACGCATTGACATGCGCCCGACGCGAATTGGCGGAAGAAACAGGATTTACCGCCGATCGCTGGGAACTTTTAACACGCTTTCACCCCTCACCGGGATACACCGACGAAGTCATCCACATCTATTTGGCCCGCGGTCTGACAAAAGGGCGAGCAAGGCCTGATGAGGGCGAATTCATCGCCTGCGAAACCATCTCCTTAAGACAGGCGATCGATGAGATTTTAGACGGCACACTGACCGACGGCAAAACATGCCTGGGCGTGATGCTCGCCGCGGCGCGCATTGCCCAACAACCCTAGAGAACCGAGCATGTTAGCGATCGACGAGCGGCCGGGCGGAAAACTATCGAAGCGTCAAAGACGTGACATTTTAGGCATCCTATTTCTTGCCGCCGCCCTTCTTTTAGCTTTTTCCCTGTACGCGCCCGCCACCTGGACCGGTTGGCTCGGGCGGACGCTGTCGACCGTCACGGCGGGATTATTTGGAACGATCGCGCTCGTACTGCCCCTGATCTTGCTTTTATTTTCACTCATGTTTTTCTTGCAAAAAGAAATGGCCGTCACGACACGGCAAGCCGGAGCGCTGTTCTTGCTCTTTCTTGTGGCCGCGGCGTTCATCTCTTTATTTTCACTGCCCCTGGAAAGCCTCTTGGATGGGCTCACTCCGGCCCCCGAAGGCAAGGCGGCAGGCTTTCACCTCATCTCGGAACTCTGGCGCTACGGCCGCTTCCCTGAAGCGATCCGCGAGGGCAACCACCTTTCGGGAGGCCTGCTCGGGGGACTTGTCGCCCACTCATTAGAGCGTGTCGCAGGACTCACAGGAGCCCTCATCTTGCTCTTTGCCTTTCTGGTCACCGTGCTGGTTGTCGCCTTTGGTCTGTCGCCCTCCAAGATGGGGCGATGGGCTGCCACGGTGTCTGAAAAGCTCCCTGAAGCATCGGAGATGACTGAAGATGAACCCTCAGCGGATGCCTTAGAGAAAGAGGCGGACAGAGGTTTATTTTCAAGACTGTTCCAGCGCAGAAAAAAGGACATAACGGTGGAAGAAAACTTAGAGGAAGAAAAAATTCCCCCAACGCGCGGTCCCAAGGGTTGGGAATCGTTCGTGTCGCAGGACAGTTTTGAGGGAGAAAAGACCGCCGAAGGCCTGAACTTCCCCAAACCGCCACCCGGATACCGGCGGGGGATGGGCGAGACAAGACCGAAAGAACCCCTGACCGGGGTCCCGTATTTATTTTCACATAAGGGAGCTCCGAAACCCATTTCGCATCTCCCAGAACTGCCAAGGGTGGATGAACGGGTCATGCGGACGCCGGAAGTGACGTTGGACAAAAAACTGCCTGAACGAAAAAAAACGGTTCGTCGCTACCGCCCTGAGCAACAGATGAGCATGCTGCACGACTACCGACCGCCCCCGATGGATTTGTTAAAAGAAGACTCGGGGATGAAAAAGACGGCTCAGGAAATCCGAGAAATACGAGAGCTCGGGCGCAAACTTGAAGAAACACTCGACAGCTTCGGCGTCGAGGCAAAAATCGTGAACTACACGACAGGCCCCACCATCACGCGCTTTGAACTGGCGCCGGGGCCCGGCATCAAGGTGAGCCGGATCGTGAACCTCTCCGATGACATCGCCTTAAGTTTGGCTGCGATGGGCGTCAGGATTGAAGCCCCTATTCCGGGGAAGGCCGCGATCGGCATCGAAATCCCCAATAAGAAGATGCGCTCGGTCCTCCTTAGAAGCCTTTTAGAATCGGATGAATTCCAAAAGGAAAAAAGCCCGCTTGTCGCCGCCTTAGGCCGCGACGTCGGAGGCGAGGTGATCCTGTGTGACCTTGGCAAAATGCCCCACCTATTGATCGCGGGCGCGACCGGCTCCGGTAAATCCGTCTGCATCAACTCCATCCTGATGAGCATCTTGTACCGCTCTTCGCCGGAAGACGTCCGCATGCTCATGATTGACCCCAAGATCGTTGAATTGAACGTGTATAACGGCATCCCGCACCTGTTACAGCCGGTGGTCACGGATCCTGAAAAAGCATACGGCGTGTTGAACTATGCCGTGTCCGAGATGGAGCGGCGTTACCGACTCTTCGCGGATCAGAAGGTGCGCGATATCGCGTCCTACAATGCGGCAGTCCGAAAAAACAAATACGAAGAAGACGATGAACAGCCCGTTCCTTATATCGTCATTGTCATCGATGAGCTAGCCGACCTCATGGCCCTGACCCAACACCAGGTGGAAAGCGCCATTTCAAGACTCATGGCCAAAGCCCGCGCGGTCGGCATCCACGTCATTATCGCGACCCAGCGTCCGTCCGTGGACGTTATCACGGGCGTCATCAAGGCCAATATCCCCTCAAGGCTCGCCTTTGCCGTGGCCTCTCAGGTGGACTCCCGAACCATCCTTGATTCAGTGGGCGCTGAAAAACTATTGGGAAGAGGCGACATGCTGTATTTCCCGCTGGG
>DIRK01000044.1 GCA_002427535.1 Mageeibacillus sp. UBA5438
TTCAAAGTGGATGGTAATGGGGAGTTTTTCCATTTCATTTTTGTACCATGAAAGGAGCATCCTGTCTTTTTCTTTAAAAGACGGGGCGGCGGCCGCGATGAAGACACCGCCTAATTCATCGCTTTTTTCGTAGAGATCTACCTCATGGCCTTGCAAAGCCATGAGCCTTGCGGCTTCCATGCCGCCGATCCCGCCGCCGATGACGGCGATTTTCTTCTTTTGCTCGGCTTGTTTTAAACGATATTTTTCTTCCTGGAAGGTCACAGGGTTTAAAGCGCAGCGACCTAAGGGTGTTTTGGGCAGGTTCCCCGGCTCGCCTTTGTAGCGGTACACGCCGAAACAGCCGTTGTGGCAGGCAATGCAGGGGCGGATATCGTCTATTTTCTCTTCTCGGATCTTATCGAGGTAGAGGCCGTCGCAGAGGAATTGTCGCGCGATACCCACAGCATCGATATGGCCCTCGGCCAATGCTTCGGCCGCCTGATCGGGATCTTCCATACGTCCCGCGCAGGCGACAGGGATGGAGACATGGGGTTTTAAAAAGCTTGCCTCAGGCAGGTTGCAGGCCAGGGGCATGTACATGGGCGGGTGTGCCCAAAACCAGGCGTCGTAGGTGCCGTTGTCGGCGTTCAAAAGATCGCAGCCGGCTTCTTCTAAAATTTTGGCAACTTTGATGGCTTCTTCCTTGTCACGGCCAAATTCTTCATATTCTTCTCCGGGGACGGCGCCCTGTTGGAAGCCGCGCATCTTCGACTCGACGCTGAAGCGGACACTGACGGGGTAATCGTCTCCGCAGGCGGCCTTGATCGATTGAATGATCTCGGTGGTGAAGCGCATGCGGTTTTCTAAGTTGCCGCCGTATTCGTCGTCGCGTTCGTTGGTGCATGTCATGGTGAATTGGTCAAGCAAATAACCTTCGTGGACGGCGTGGATTTCAATGCCGTCGATGCCCGCGCGTTTGCAAAGCGCGGCGGTTTTCCCAAAGGCGTCGATGATTTCTTCGATTTCTTTTTTGGTAAGCGCGCGGGCTTTAATTGTCGGATCCCAGACGTTGGGCATATCGGGGGAGGCGCCTGCAAAGACGCGTTCGACATCCATCCCGAACAGTTTGGCAAATCGTTTTAAAAACTTACCGTGGTAAAGTTTTCGCAAAATGGGCACTGCCACCATGGCACGCCCCATGCCGGCGCCGACCTGGAAAAAGATTTTGGAGCCGTGCGCGTGGATTTCTTCCACTAAATCTTTCACGGGGCCCATAAACACGGATTCGGACTCGTAAAGCCATTGGTTGCCCGCAAAGCTACGGATGGGGATCATGCCGGGGATGATGAGTCCTACGCCAGTTTTGGCGCGTTCACGATAATAATCAGGGCAATGCTCGTTGAATTTATACTTGGTCATGCCCTCCACCAGGTTGGTGCCTTCCATGGCGCAGAGGATAAAGCGGTTTTGTATGGTGGTTTGGCCAATGTCAAGTGGGGTGAACAGAATTTCGTGATTCTTTTTCATGGGGTCTCCTCTTATACATGATTTCTTTTCAAACTACGGATTCATCATAAACTAATAAAGGGGAGAGGAGAGAAAGCAAAAACAGGTGCCTATGCAAAATGGATCGGGACGATTTGACCTTCGCGGCTTGTCGTCCCTTTTAGTAGGTGCCCTATGCTGAGAGCGATCGTACTGATCGATCATCAAAATTTTGAAATAGCTGTTTGGGATCTTTATGGCGGAAGCGCCCCATGGCTTGACGATACAAAGCTCCCCAAGCAGGACACTCGTTTAGTACCCGGTTACCAGTTGATTAAAACATACTTATTTGTACCAAAACCAGATACATTTTCGAAAGATATAAGCAATTATTCAAAGGCATACCAATGGGCCAAAGGTCTGAATAGTAAACCTTTTTCATGAGTGCCGATAGTGATTATGTCGGCATATATGAGACGTTGAGGAGCATGGGAAAATTGACTGCTGAGGTCGTTGTAAAAGGACAGTCAATCAAAGATGTGCGTGATTGCGTTGATACAACGGCAGATCTTGATCAAGATTTTTTCTCATCTTGTCTAAGATACTAGAATAGGTTTGTCGTAGGGGTAAAGTGCAAAGCCCTTGTAATTGAGTCATTACAAGGGCATCTGGTGGAAGCGAGGGGAGTCGAACCCCTGTCCGAAATCGCCTTAAAAGGGACATCTCCGGGTGCAGCCGCTGTTTTCAAATTCCCTCTGTCATCAAGTTCAGCGGCGATCTTGAACGAAGAGGTAGCCTTTAATACGCAACGAGACTCCAAGGCATTAGTCCGTCGGGAGCTTTCTTTGACCTGCCCAGAAAGAAAGGTCTGCCGTTGACGTTCTTACGCGGTTAGCAGATTAGCCGCGGGAACGGCAGGGCTCACGCCGCTGCAAATGCCGGTTTGTTGGCAATTAAAAAGTCTCTCGTTTTTTAAAGAGGCCCACGAGAATCCTCTACCCGCTTTCCCGATCTCAACAACCCCGTCGAAACCAGTACGCTCCCCTATGAGAGCCTACTCATTATAACACGTGAGGGTAATGTACGCATTCGCGGTAACCTGTTCCCTTGAATAAAGGTTCATATATTGCAGTTTTCACCAAGGACTTGTATGCTAATTCCAGATGTAATCTACAGAATACATAAGGAGGTATCAGTGAATGGGCAAACAAGGAATTGAAATATTAGATCTTGATGTGAATCAACTGATCCAGTACCTGAACGAGGCCTTAGCGGAAGAATGGCTTGCCTTTTACCAGTATTGGGTCGGCGCGCGCCTGATTGAAGGCCCGATGAGAAGTGAAATTGAACCGGAACTGATTGAACACGCCAACGAAGAGTACGAGCATGCCATTATGGTGGCAGACCGTATCGTACAATTAGGCGGAACGCCGCTTTTGAACCCCAATCTTTGGAAAGAATACTCCAAATGCGATTATGAAGAGCCCAACGATCCTTACGTGGAAGTGATCTTGCAGCAAAATATCGACGGGGAGCGCTGTGCGATTAGGCGTTACCAGCAGATTGCAGAATTCACGCGCGGCAAAGACTTTGTCACACACCGCATGGCGATCAAGATCATGGAAGATGAGCTTGAGCACGAACAAGACCTAGAAGACTGGCTGAATGATATCCAGATCATGAAAGAAAAACTTCGCCACTAGTGCGCGAAACACTGTTATCAACAAGGCCGTCCGGTACGCGAGAATCGGACGGCCTTATCATCGGGTCAATAAATGACAGGAGAGTCGTTATGCCGTCTAAGGGATATGTATTGGCGGTCGACGTCGGCACACAAAGTGTCCGGGCGATCGTGTTCGACCCCATGGGCCGTCATGTCGTAAGCGCAAGAAAGATCAGCGCGCCCTATTATAGCCGGCAGTCGGGATGGGCCGAGGTGCCCGCCGATCAGTTTTGGCAGGACAGCTGTGAGGTGATCCGAGAGGTCATCGAATTACTGGGCGACGAGTTGAGCGAACTGAAGGCCATGGCCGTGACGGCCAATCGCGACAATATCCTTCCCCTTGACGAACAGGATAAACCCTTACGCGATTGGATTACCTGGGTTGATACACGCCGCGCGCCGAAGGCCATGGAGGCCTTGAAAAAAGAATTAAAAGGGGTCGACCGCGCCATCTACCTTGCCGATTACGCGTTCTTCTCCATGGTGGCCTACCGCTCCAAATTCAACTGGATCAAATACCATGAACCGGAGGTGCACCACCGGGCCAAACGCTATGTGTCGATTACCGGTCACCTCAACTTAAAACTCTGCGGTGTATTTCGGGACGCGCGGGGCATGCAGGTTGGCTACGTCCCGTACCAGGCCAAACGCCAGGACTGGTACAAGATTAAATCAGTGTTCAGATTTATGGGAGTGCGCCGGGAGCAACTGCCCGACCTTGTCGCGCCGGGAGAGGTCATCGGAAATGTCACAGAAGAAGGTCATCTTTTCACAGGCCTCCCCGTAGGACTGCCCGTCATCGCGTCTGCCGGCGACAAACAGTGCGAAACTTTAGGCTCAGGCGTCTTTGACCCTTCTCAAGCCACCATCAGTTACGGGACAATGGCCACACTGGGCACGACCATCTTTCGCCATATTGAAGATAAAAAGTTGAAGTTTTATACCTTTGCCTCTTGTATTCCCGATGCCTGGAACCCCGAGCACAGCATCTATCGCGGTTACTGGCTGGTCACCTGGTTTTGCCAACAATACGCTAAAGAGAGCGGCATGCCGGAATTTCTGAAGCAAATGAATGAAGAGGTCAAGGAAGTGCCGCCCGGCGCCAACGGGCTTTTTGTCTTTCCGTTTTGGACGATCCACCCCGGACTCTACCCCCACGGCAAAGGCATGATTGCCGGCTGGATGGACCACCATCGGGAGGTCGACCTTTACCGCGCGATTTTGGAAAGTATCGCCTACGCCCTGAAAGAAGGCTTAGAGCTTATTGAGCAAAAGAGCAAAATGAACGTGAAAAAATTGACGGTCGTCGGCGGCGGAAGTCAGTCGGACGCCGCCATGCAGCTCACGGCCGACATCTTTAATCTTCCGGCCGTACGATTAGAGGATAAGGAGATCAGCGCCATGGGCGCCGCCATCAACGCCATGGTCTGGGCCGGCTTCCATCCGTCGTTTGAAGCGGCGGTCAAAGCGATGGTACAGGAGGAGAAAACCTTCTGGCCCGATCCCCAAAATGTCGCCGTCTACGAGCATCTTTACCGTGATGTGTACAAAAAGGCGTATAAAAGCAATGAGGGACTCTTCAAGACACTGGGGGAGTTTTCAGAGGACACGCTGTTATAGCAGCAACGCATTTTTAAGGAGAACAAAACATGATCGAGACCGTCTATCAACTGGCGCAAACGGATGAAAAAACAATCAAGCCCATCATCATGGATGAGAATCTTCATTACATGCATATGATCCTGAACCAAGATGAAGCCCTGCCCCTGCATTATTCAAACAGCAATGTCTATATGAATGTGCTTCGAGGGACACTATCCATTGGATTGGGCGAAGAGGAGGTGCGCCATTACGAACGCGGTGCCCTGCTCAAAATCCCGGTTGACACCAAAATGAACGTCCATAACACGCATGAGGAAACGCTTGAGATCACGGTAGTGAAAGCACCGGCTCCGGGAGCGCCCGCTAAGATGGCGTAACCTTTCGGGTTGAATGACGTCCTAGAGATTAGGAGCGATTTTGCTTTCGTAACATGGGAGGATCGTCATGAAAAAAATGAAAAAACGCATCGCCTTGACACTGGCCATCCTTATGATGACGTCAGTTGTGATCGGCTGTTCATCGGCCAATATGTCCCACCCTTCCGACAAATCAGAAGGGAGTCCGGGCTGGGAACACGGGCAGGACTTTGACTCGCCGGGTGCCCCCGAAGCACCCCGAGAAAAATTGCCGAACGCGATCGAGCGCAAATATATCCAAAATGGTGAACTGGCGCTCAGAAGCTCCGATGTCGACAAAACCTACGAATCTTTAGTGTCACTCACCGAGCGCTTGGACGGGCGGGTTGTCTCCTACGAGCGTCAGGTAGATGACGACTATGGCTGGATACACATGCAGGTCGCGGTGCCTTTCGGGTCACTTTCGGAATTCATGGATGTCACCGCAGAACATGTTACCCGTGTCGAGACAAAAACTGTGACAAGCGAAGAAGTCACCGAAAGCTACTACGATACAAAAACGAGGCTTCAGTCGACGGAAGACCTGATTGAACATTACCGCGGCATGCTGAAAAAAGCGGAAACGATCGAGGACACTCTGTTGGTCCAAAGCAGGATTGATGAGTTGACGATCGAACTTGAGAGTTTGAAGGGTCATCTGAAGCTACTTGACAGCTGGACGCAAGAATCAAGGATCGACATTACGATCCGGTTGGAATCCGATCCGACGATCACAAAACCGGAGGTCACATGGAAAACCTTAAAGTGGTCTGACGTCGGATACCTGATGAAAAATGCCATCCAGAAAGTGGGGATCGGCATTGTCCTAGGGTTCCAGTACTTCCTTGTCGTACTGGTGTATCTGCTTCCGCTCATTGTGCTTTTAGTTCTCATCCTATTTATCGTATGGATCTGTCGCAGACGAAAAAGAAAGCGAAAGGCAAGACAGGCAGCGCCACTCGAGAATGTTTCACCGGAAGGCTATCGCCATTCGGAGGACCCTGTGCAAAGAGAATAAGTGAATAAACCTTGATGGAAACGAATGAGGGGCTGTCTTCTATAGAAGACAGCCCCCTTTTACATGCGATAAAGTGTCAGTATTATCGAGTTCGCATTAACCCAAAATGAAGTACCACAAAATAAAGATGATCGCCAATCCAACCAGGAATCCCAGAAAGAGGAACAAGAAAAATGTCTTTGTATTGCGCCGGCGGCGCTCTTTTTTAAATTTCTGTTTCATATCGGCTTCATCCTCCGGCGGGCGTGATGGCGGCTCGACTGCCGCCCCTCCGTTTGCAACGGCACGATTTTCTTCTGTGAGAATCGAGGTATTGCCATTATGGTAAATCGCGCGACGGACTTCACTTTCGGGAATACGATCGCCCGGTTCCGTGAGTTCAAGATCGCGTACCTTCACGGCCAAAATCGTGCCGTTCGCCGCGTCGTTGAACTGGCGTGAATGAATCTGAGCCTGCCGGATGGTCGCGGCAAACGCATCGGGGGAGGCCAGGTCTGAGGCAAATTGCTGTTCAGGATAATCCTTGCAAAATCCCTTCGACGACAGCAGGATTATATCGCCCGACCTCAAAGTGAACTGCTTGATCGTGATGGCGTTAGGCGACTCTGATCGAGTCATATCACCGATTACCCACTCAGCCATATCTTCTTGTTCTCCCGGTGAGCAAGTCGGAAACATCAGCTTGTTATTTCGGAATAAGTGAATTTTCGTATCGCCGATATTCAGAAGATGCGCGACATTGGAATCAATCAATAAAAGTGCCATGGACGCACCCGAAAAGCCATTGTCCCTCGGTTTAATCTGGCGGGTGACGCGTGCGTGTGCCTCCTTGATGAGGTCACGGCAAAATTTTTGAAAATCAAACTCGGGCTGTTTATAGCTGCCGATCAGGTCGACAAGATCCATGGCAGTTCTCTGAACAAGACGTCCTGCCAGATCGCCCACCCCTGAACCGCCGTGACCTTCGGTTACCACATAGAGTTGCGTGTAGTCTTGTGACTTCGCGCTACGTTCCTCACTCCCGGTGATCATGTCTGGGTAGACGCGTCCGCCCAAGCTGAATGTATCTTCATTAACGGTCGTTTTCGTGCCTGACTCGGTCAGGCCGATGACGAGTGTTCGAGCCATATTTATCCTCTAAAATGCAATTGATTCAATCAAATCTTCTCATTCGTTCGGAACTTATCATAGCACACAGATGCTATGATAATGAGCAGAAACGGCGAAAGGGTGATCGTATGAGCCAAGAGGATAAGAGGGTTAAAAAGACGGATCAGGTGGCCATTATTACGGGGGCATCCTCGGGATTTGGTGCCTCCCTGACGCGGGCGCTTGACACTTGGCTCGACCAGGATGTGAGCTTTTGGCTCATCGCGCGCGATCTTGAAAAGTTGAATAATTTCGCGTCTGAATTTTCAAGGCCTACACGGGTGTTTCCCGCTGATCTCACAAAACATGAGGATTACACAGCGATTTCGGAGGCACTTGTGGCTGAAAAGCCAAAGGTCGTCTTGCTCGTCAATAACGCAGGGGAGGGCTGTGCCGGACGCTTTCAAGCATTAGATCTCATGCGTCACGATTCGCTTTGCGACTTAAATGTCAGGGCTCAGCTGAAAATGACATCCCTGGCGCTCCCGTACATGTCGAACGAAAGCCGGATCCTTTTCACTTCAAGCGTCGCGGCTTTTTTGCCCCAGCCCGGCTTTGCCACATATGCTGCTTCCAAATCATTTATTTTGTCCTTTGGCAGAGCATTAAGAGAAGAACTGCGCGAAGAGGGGATAGGTGTGACTGTCACATGCCCTAACCCAATGTTGACACCTTTTTTCACTGAGGCACAAAAACAAGCACTGCAAAATTCATACAAACGATTGGGTATTGAGGATCCCGATCGCTCCGCAAAACGAACGATCCGCGCGCTCAAGAAAAACAAAGCACTTGTCGTCACCGGATTTATGGGGAAGTTGATTCGTTTTGCGGCCTGGCTCTTACCGACAGGCCTGATGCTTCGCCTGATTCGCTTTGACTAGCGGCTTTTAATCTTCAAATAGACATGTTTGACATTGGGATTTCCCGTGTCACGCATCTCGATATGGTATTTCCCCATTGCTTTCACAAGGGTGGTCAATTTATCGTAGCCATAGTTTCTCGGGTCAAAGGAGGGCTGTTTTTTCACGATCAGGTTTCCGACCTCGCCCAAGAAAGCCCAGCCGTTTTCGTCTTCCACGTCACGGATGGAGGAGTTAATCAGTTTTGTGAGTTCGCGGTCGACTTTGCGGATGCCGCGTTCATCTTTGCCCATGGCCGGTTTTTTTGCCGGTTCTACCTTTTTCTCGCTATCCTTTTTCACCGTCGTCTTCAAACGGGCCGTCTGTTTCTTTTCTTCCGCTTTTTCTTTTTCCTGTTCGTCTTCATCCGTATGCTGATCAATGATTTCCAGATAAATGAAACGGTCGCAGGCCGCGATAAAGGCGTTAGGTGTTTTCATTTCGCCGAAACCGTAGACGATCTTGCCCGACTCTCTGAGCCGTGTAGCCAGTTTTGTGAAGTCGCTGTCACTTGACACGAGCACAAAACCGTCGATCCGATCGGTGTAAAGGATGTCCATCGCATCAATAATCATGGCGGAATCCGTCGCGTTCTTGCCCGTCGTGTAGCTGAACTGCTGGATCGGGCTGATCGCGTAGTCAAGCAGGCGGTTTTTCCACTGCGCGAGGTTGGGCTTTGTGAAGTCGCCGTAAATACGCTTGATCGTCGGAGTTCCGTAGCGGGCAATTTCCTCCATCATGCCCCGCACATTGCGGGGCGGAACATTGTCCGCGTCGATCAAAACGGCAAGCCGTACATCACTTGTATTTGTATTTTCCATAATGTCATAATCCCTTCAGTCGATGGCTGAATTCCATCAGCAATCTCTGTTAATAGTATCACAGAGAGCATGCATAAAGCCCATGAATTGGCGATTCAGGCGTGGTATGATTGAGGGGCACAAGAAATCAAGCTGAAAGGAAGATGGATGAGGATGGAAATGGGTCATCCGACTTTGATTATTATGGCAGCCGGGATGGGATCGCGCTACGGCGGCTTGAAACAGCTGGACCCCGTGGGGCCTGACGGTGAAATTCTCATGGATTATTCCGTATACGATGCCTTAAAAGCAGGTTTTGAACGCGTGATTTTTGTCATACGAAAAGATTTTGCAGAGCGTTTTGACGCGCGGGTGAAAGACAAATACCAAGGCAAAGTCGCAATTGAGTACGCGTACCAGGAACTATCTGATTTGCCGGAAGCTTTCCAGGTGCCGCAAGAGCGTGTCAAACCCTGGGGCACAGGTCACGCGGTGCTTGCCGCGCGCGACCTCATTGACGGGCCTTTTTGCGTCATTAACGCGGACGATTATTACGGACCGCGTGCCTACCGGGAGATGTTCCGGTTTTTAACCCGTGAGCAAAAGAGTGAACGTCCCCGGATTGGCTTATGTGTATGGAAACTCGAAGATACCTTATCCGATTACGGGCATGTCTCGCGAGGGGTGTGCCATACGTCGGCGGACGGAAAGCTTCTGGAGATCCACGAGATCAAGAAGATTGAAAAGATTGAAAACGGCGGCAGCTATTATTCCGAAGCAACACAAAAGGACGTAGTGTTGCCCAAAGATACCTTGGTCTCCATGAATTTTTGGGGCTTCCCCAAAGAATTTATGGGTCTTTTAGAACACGATTTCTCTGGGTTTTTAAAAGAGAATATCAAACTCGACCCGCTTTATTCCGAATACCTGCTACCGGTTATCGCCGGCAGGCACATCGAAGCAGGCACTATAGACGCCGTGACCATGCCTGTGACCGATTCTTGGTACGGCGTCACCAATCGTGAAGATAGGCCTCGCGTGGCCGAGGCTTTGGCCAAGTTGGCGGACGAGGGTGTCTACCCGGCACCGCTTTGGCCCAAATGAAATATTTATTAGAGGTAAAAACATGACACTGACTTCCTTAATCGCAAAAGCGCTTAGCATTCATTTATCGGTTGACCCGGAGGAGGTCACCGCGAATCTCACGACGCCGCCTCGCCCTGAAATGGGTGACATCGCGCTGCCTTGTTTTCGCTATGCCAAGGTGATGCGAAAGGCGCCTCAGGCCATTGCCGATGAATTAAAAGCCGCACTGGATAAGGAGCGTGAGACGAGCCTGAAAGCGCTTTATGAGCGCATCGAGCGCATTGACACCGCGGGAGGTTACCTGAACTTCTTCATCCGCCGCGACTATTACGCCAAAAGCGTGCTCCGTGAGACGCTTGACGCGCAAGACAGGCCGGGCGCGACCCGGGAAGGGGAGGGGAAGAACGTCATCGTGGAATATTCGTCCCCCAATATCGCCAAACCTTTCCATGTCGGTCACGGTTTTTCAACCTTTTTAGGCGAAGCCATCGCGAACCTGTTTGAATATGGCGGCTACCGCGTGGAACGCTTCAACCATCTGGGCGATTACGGCACGCAATTTGGCAAACTCATTGTAGCCTGGCGCCTGTGGGGCGACCAGGCGGCACTCGATGAGGCCCCGATTAAGGAATTGACGCGTATTTACGTGAAGTTCCATGAAGAGGCCGAAAAAAGACCGGAACTGGAAGATGATGCCCGGGCGGCATTCAGCCGGCTCGAGCAGGGGGGCGAAGAAGAGTACGTGTTGTGGGAGACCTTCCGTCGTGTGAGCCTGCGTGAATTTAATACCATATACGAGCGCGTGGGCATTCATTTTGACAATACGAACGGCGAGAGTTTTTATTCGCCCATGATCCCCGATGTGGTCGACGCGTTAACAAAAAAGAATCTGCTCGAAGAGAGCGAAGGCGCGCAGGTCGTTGACTTGGAAGCTTTTGGCCTGAATCCCTGCCTGATTTTAAAAAGTGACGGATCGACGATCTATGCCTCGCGCGACATCGCGTCTATTTTGTGGCGCGATAAAACCTATGACTTTTACAAGAATGTCTATGTGGTCGGCATCCCGCAAAAGAATCATTTTAATCAGGTGTTTGCCGTCATGAAGCGGATGGGCTTTCCCAAAGCGGATGACTGTGTGCACGTGGCGTTTGGGACGGTGAAGTTTGCGGAGGGCGCCTTGGCGACCCGCACAGGCAATGTGGTGTTACTGGAGGATTTACTAAATACAAGTGTCGCTAAAACGCGCGCCTTAATCGAGGCGAACAACCCCGACATGGATGCTTTGACCGTCGACGAAACCGCCGAAAAAATCGGTGTGGGCGCGGTCCGTTACGCGTATCTTCGAAACAGCCGCGAGCGCGACATTGTGTTTTCTTGGGATGAGATGCTCGACTTTGAGGGCGAAACAGCGCCCTATCTCCTTTATACGGTGACGCGCTGTGCGTCCTTGGAACGAAAAGCACCCGAAGAAATAGTCCAAAAACTGGAGGCCGTCACCGACGAACAGTTGTCGCTTCTGTTAAGTGACCACGAGCAAGAGGTTATCCGGGAAATCGAACGTTTTGAAAAATCAGTCGCCCTGGCGCGCGACAGCTTTGAACCTTCGATTATGGTTCGCCAGATCATGGCGATCGCGCGTGCGTTTAATACCTTCTACCACCATACGGCAGTGTTGAAGTCAGGGGATGAACAGTTGACCGTCGCAAGGCTTGCGCTGTCACGCGCGGTGGGTCAGACCCTGAAGGCGGGGTTGCGACTGATGGGCATTTCACCGGTTGACCGGATGTAACGGCGAACAAGAAAAGGATCACGATCGATGGAGCTTTCTAAATGGCTGCATGACGACGAGTGGCTCGATTCGCTTCATCCCGAAGCGCTTTCGGAACGCGCGAAAAAGGCCGTGTCCCAGCTACGCTTCACGTTTAATGAAAAGGAAATCGAAAAGCTCATTCAAGAGGTGGTCGACGGGCTTTTACAGATTGACCGGCAATGCAAAATGGTATCGCTTAGAGCCTTTTATGAGCCGGGCAATCACGAAATTAATGAAAACTACGATCGTCTGTCCGACTACCAGTTATTATATCTTTCGTCGTTTTCAGAATTTTTTCAAAGTGTATCGGATTCCACAAGAGGCAGCCGCGTGCTGTCATCGGTCTTTCCTTCTTTGCCTCAAGACTTTCCCCGTTTAGCGGGCGCTTACAATCCGGATCTTCTCCCTTTATTGCGAAAAGAGCGGCAGCTAGTATCTGAATTCCAATCGCGCCTGGAGGAGATATCCCTCTCCGGCACAAGGCCTGCGGTGGTGAAAGGGGGGGTGCGCCAACTTTTGCAGTCACTGTCGCGAGACCATCGCATGCGCGCCTATCTGTCGCTTACAGGGCGGATCCGAGCGTATCGAAACGAGATGGAAAAACTCTTTCTGTCCCTCCACGAGCTGCGGCGCAACATCGGGCAAAAAGCGGGCTTTAGCACCTACCATGATTTCCTGTTAGCTAAAAATGGTATTGACGAGAAAAGTCGCGCGGATGTGCACCGCTTCAGGCATCTTGTGGAAAAGCATATTGCGCCGCTTTCTGACGTGATCCGACAAGCGCAGTGGGAGCGCATCAAGGTCTATGATCCGGCCCCCTGGGATGCTTTGTATCTCTCGCCTTCCGGCGTTCCGACGCTGGCCGAGGAAGCATTCCCTCTCGAAGGGACGTATCTTAAAGCCCTGCGGTATATCTTCAGTTCTAAAGTGCCGCTCTTTGACGCGATGAACCGTAAGGGCGCTTTATCTTTTCACGTCACAGGGAGTGTCGGTCAAATTGATCGCGTCCATAATATTTGTAGCCATGACGCCATGGCCGGTATCAACAGCGCGTTTTTTCCCGAGATTGGCCAGTCGTTCCTTTTGTTATCGAGTGTGCCGCAAGAGTGGCTGTGCCGCATTTTGTTTTCTGAAACGGGTTCCTTGCTCTACGATCAGTTCGCTCAAAAGCAAAACTCGATCTCTTTGTCATTACTCGACAGCGGCCTTTTGCGGCAGCTCGCCCGTTATTCGATGGTGATTTTGTCGCAGCGCGCCTGGGGCTTGTTTTACAACCAGTTGACGCGTTACGCAAAAGAGTACGACCTCATCGAGTGGGCGCTTGATCTTCCTCTTTACTGCGCATTGGATGAGATGGAAGAGTTTATTTGCCGGGCGAGGGTCAGCAATCTGGCGGTATTCAGACATGCCTGGAGTGAAATTGCGACACGCTACCGACTTGAGGGGACATCCCCCGATAAGCCCGGTTTGATTCCTGTCGACGATTTATGGCTGTTCTCACCGCTTTGGTGGATCCAACCGTTGTCGGGGATTGAGCAGGCTCTGGCTCAGGTCATGGTGCTCGGCAGTTTGCCCTACGGCCGTTACCACCAGCGGCTGGAGGAGTGCTTTACACGGCTGTTGCTTGAGGATGAACCAAAAACACCCTTTGCGCTTATTGAAGATGCCGGCTACCCCTCTCCCTTTGCTGAGGAGACGGTACAAAAAGCGGCCTTTTCGATTGTTGATTTTCTCGGTCTCTGATTAAATGGATGAATGGAGCGCCACATGACCGATCTATGGATCGCCACCCACAATGAAGGAAAAGTCAAAGAGATGCGAACGATCGCGTCCCCCTTTCCGGTCACGTTGAAAACAGCGGCGGAGGCGGGAGCATTTGTGGCTTTCCCGGAGACGGGGACGAGCTTTGATGAAAATGCCTTAGAAAAGGCAAGGACGTTACATCAGGTGACAGGCGGTTGGGTTGCGGCCGATGATTCGGGACTTTGTGTGGATTCGCTTGGCGGGGCGCCGGGTATCTATTCCGCGCGTTACAGCGGCGAGGATGCCAATGACAGGACGAATGTCGCGCTTCTTTTAGAGAATATGAAAAACGTCAAAGAGGAAGACCGCGGGGCGCACTTTCATTGTTCTTTTGCGGTCATCGCCCCGGATGGGACGGAGACGATTTACCACGGCCAAACGATGGGTAAGATCGCTTTAGCACCGGTCGGTGAGCGGGGATTTGGTTATGACCCTGTCTTCATCCCCCAAGGAGAAACTCGGACGATGGCTGAAATGGAGCCCCGTGAAAAGCATCGGATCAGTCACAGGGGACGTGCGTTACGTGCATTTTTGGAGGAGATGTTCTAGATGGCCCGGTCGAAAAAGGAAGAGTTGAATTACTATATTGTGCGCGAAGATGTGTTGCCCGATGTGTTTATCAAAGTGATGGAGGTCAAACGCCTCCTCGATCTGAAGATTGTGCCCTCGGTCAATGCAGCCGTCCGACGCGTCGGTATCAGTCGCAGCGCCTACTATAAATACCGCAACTCCATCCGCGCTCTAAAAAGCTTGGACGATGGCGCGCTGTCGACGATGCTCGTTGTCATGGAGTCATCGCTTCACGCCGTATCGCTTTGTTTAGGTGTCTTTTTAGACACAGGTGCCCGCATTGTGTCCATCCAGCAAAGCCCTCCTGTAGACGGTCTTGTCAACATGCTCATCACCTACCAGACAGGGGGGCGTTTTGAGTATGAAGAACATCTGCTCTACCGCCTGTCCGAGACGCGGTCTGTCGTGCGTGTGGAATCGCTTCGCCAAACATAGGCGACCTGTCGGCTCTTTGTGGAAAGTATCCTGTCTTTTGTGCTAATCTAACGCGTGGACGGTGATGGAAGGAGCGTTTTATTTTGCGCATCATCATAGAAGCACTGAAAATCGATAAAATGCCGCAAGCGCGGCGCGTACACTTTTGGTTTCTGACGTTATTTGTCGCATCTTCCGCGATCTATTTGACCGTTCCCGAGGGCGCGCAGATGGAGTCATTCGCGATTGAATTTTCCGCTTTCCTCACTCAAGGAGGGGGCATGCCCTTTCCTGCGCCCGTTCTCTTTCTCTCGCTTTTAAAACAGTTGGGACTTGTGGTGATCTCCCTTTGGTTTATCTTGCTTTACGCGGTGCATTGGCTATTTGCATCCTCTGACATAGCGACAGAAGTTATGGGCGAGGATGAAGTATCCGTGATCCCACCCTTGCCCGACCTGGGTGATAAGACCCCCGGCATGACGGCCCTTAAGGCATTCCCGACGCTTATTGTCTTAGCCGTATCCATGATCGTGCCCTATATCATTTCATTTCCGGCGATGGGCATTCCCTTTTATGTGCTGTCGACGATGTTATCCATGTCGATCTTCGTAGTGATTTTCGAGAATAAAACATTGCCCTCCGCCATGGAGTCGAGCTATAAGATGACCTCGGGGATGAAGTTCTTTATTTTCGTGTCCTTTTTATTCCTGCGATCCGTGACCTCGATCGCAAATGATCTGTTACACCTCGTATTTACTCAAAGCGAATGGGCTGGCAGTTTGATTCGCGCGTTTTTCTACGCGTTGAAAACACTCGCCTTCGGGCGACTGGCCGCCATGTTTTATCGGTCATTGTCAGCACGCGAGGTTCTGCAAAAACAGTCATTTGACGGATACTGACCGCTTATTATTGCTCCATCCGCAGCCTGTTTGGCTTTTATTATGATCGGGGATTAGATCCATGATGACATACGAAGAATTACAAAGCGTGGTGACGCGTAATAAAACACTTTTGGACGAGTTGGAAGAATCTTTGCGCCTCATCGCAGACAAGGAAGAGATCTCACGCCTGACAGAGGAAACGCTCGATCCTGAATTTTGGAACGACCCGCTTCGCGCTCAGACGGTGCAAAAACGCATCGCGTACCTGAATAAAAAGAACAAGCGCTTTGTGGACCTCACCACTCGCAATGAAGACGCTGAGGTGTTGCTCCATTTGTCAGAAGAAATGGAGGATCCGTCAGTGCTCACAGAGGTGAAAGAAGAGCTTTTGTCTTGGGATCGCGACTACGAGGATCTGCGCCTTGAGACCTTGCTGACGGGCGAACACGATTCGATGAACGCACTTGTCACGCTTCACGCCGGAGCGGGGGGCACAGAAGCCCAGGATTGGGCGGGCATGCTGTTTAGGATGTACACGCGCTGGGCCGAACGTCACGAGTTTGAAGTGAAGATCCTCGACTACCTGGATGGTGAAGAGGCGGGGATCAAGGCTGTGTCTTTTCGCATCGCGGGGCCTAACGCCTACGGTTACCTCCGTAGTGAACACGGGGTACACCGCCTCGTCCGTATCTCGCCCTTTGATGCTTCCGGGCGCCGCCACACTTCCTTTGCGTCCTGCGAAGTATTGCCTGAACTTGACAACACGATTGAGATCGAGATTGATCCCGATGATTTGAAAATTGACACCTTCCGCGCGTCGGGCGCCGGTGGCCAGCACGTCAATAAGACAAGCTCCGCGGTTCGCATTACGCATCTGCCGACGGGCATCGTGGTGTCCTGTCAAAATGAAAGGTCTCAGCTGTCGAACAAGGAGACCGCCATGCGCATGCTGACCTCGCGTTTGTACCATCTTGCGCGTCAGCGTCAATTGGACCGCATTGAAGACTTGAAAGGGGAGGTCTTTGAGATTGCCTGGGGCAGCCAGATCCGCTCCTATGTCTTTTGCCCCTACACGATGGTCAAAGACCATCGGACCGATTATGAGACGGGCGATGTCGACAGCGTGATGGACGGTGACATTGACAAGTTTATTAATGCTTGGCTGGTCGAGGACGCGAAGGAACATGAGGCGGCCCAAGAGATGGCCATGCGCCCAAATGAGGAAAATGAGGACGCCTGATGATTGGGCTTTTTGGCGGAACGTTTGACCCTTTCCATAACGCGCATCGCGCGCTTGCAAAGCACGCCGTGGAGCAGCTTGGTCTGGAGCAGCTGATCGTCATGCCGGTAGGCCGCGCCCCGCATAAGGAGCGCCGGACAAGCTTTGCCTGTTACCGCTATGAGATGGCTCGCCTTGGGACAACAGGCTTAGAGCATGTCGTTGTTTCGGACGATGAAATTAGAACGCCCGGCGTGGATTACACCTACCATACGGTAAAAAGGTTGAAGGAAAACCTCGGGGATCGGTTACAACACTTGATCTCGGGCTCGGATGTGCTTTTGTCCATTGATTCATGGTATAGGCCTGATGCGCTGTTAAAAGAAGTGGATCTTGCCGTGGCCCTGCGCGGCGATGCCGATCGCCGAATGCTGGAAGGGCAAAGGCAGGCGATCGAAGAGAAATACGGTTGCCGTGTTGTTTTTTTTGACATGCCGAAGATGAATCTTTCTGCTACCGAAATTCGTGAAAGTCTGGAGGACAAAGGGAAGTCTCAGGACACCTGTCCTTTGGAGGTGGAGTCTTTTTTGACGCAGTACCGCCCCTATGATTTTGCGTTTGAATTTGAATCGATGGACGACGATCAATGGCAAACCCTGCTTGACATCGAAGAATGGGCCTGGGACTTTCATCCGCAGGAACGTCGGCTCCACGCGGCTTCCGTCGCGCAATACGCAGCCCGTTTGGCCGCCATCTACGGTGAGGATATAGAGCTAGCGGCGCTCTCAGGTTTGGTGCACGATGTGGCAAAAAACCTCCCCCAAGAAGAGCGCCAGCATTTGGCAGAAGCTTACTTTGATATGTACCCGACCGAAAAAGAACGCCTGGGTACTTGTATCACGAAGGAGCTGGCCCATGGACCGGCGTCCGCCATGCTCGTATGGAATGAGTCGGGGGTAAGAAGCGAGAAGCTTTCTGAAGCGATCGCTTTGCATTCATCGGCGTCCGCCGATATGTCGCGGTTTTCCGAGATTCTTTTTCTGGCCGACAAGGTTGCTTATGATCGTAAATTTGATCGCCTCGATGACATACGAGAATTGGCTGAGTCCGGCGATATGTATGGGGCCATGCGGCTTTGTCTCATCGAGGTCCTCGACGCGCTCGGGCGAAATAATGAGCGGCCGTGTCCTTTGACCCTTGATGCCTCCCGTGACTACAACGTGATATAGTGAAGTCAATCAATGATTAAAGGGCAGCTAATTGCCGAAGGAGGTTTGATTGGATCTGGAAAAGGGAGAACAGGCAAAACTTGAAAATATTGAAGAGATGACCCAAGCGGTTGTCGCGGTATTGGAAGAGAAAAAGGGCAACGACATTGAGACCTTGAATGTCACGGGAAAAACGACCCTGGCCGATCAGTTTGTGCTCGCAAGCGGCACCTCGAATGTTCATATCAAAACGCTGGCGGAGTCAGTGGAAGAAAAAATGAAGGATGCTTTCGGCATTCATCCCGACCGTATTGAGGGGATGGACAGCCGTTCATGGATTTTACTCGATTACGGCGATATTGTAGTGCATATCATGATGCCCGAGGATCGCTTGCATTACCAGCTTGAGAGTCTTTGGCGCAGCGGCGGGGAACGACGCCCTATTTAAATCACTGCGATCGACGAATTGAAAGGCGCTGACAGTTCTTGTCGCGCTTTTTTAATCTCAAAAATGACATTTTCCCCCATGATAGATCCGGGAGCATGTCATGGCGATAGACTTGAAAAAATATCGGCGATCCGTTCATTCGCACCGGCCGGGGCAAAGAAAGCGTGCCCCGATTCTTTTCTCCGTCTCGATCATTGCGGTCACGGCCGCATTATTGCTCCTTGTCGCCCGGGAACCGCAGGGGAATTCCTTTGAGATGACGACGGATGTTACAACGACCCGGAATCTAATAGAAATAGCAGAAAAAACGACTTCTTTACCATTTCCCGTCCACATCGACGGCGCTGTTAAAAAGCCGGGGGTTTATTCTTTCAAAGGAGGGGCAATCCTGGCAGAAGCGATACAAGAAGCCGGAGGGTTTACAGCGCTTGCCGATACGAGTCAGGTGAATCTTGCGATGCTTTTGGACCCCCATATCAAGGTGTACATTCCTGAAAAGGGAGAGGAGATGCCTTTTTTGCCGGGAAGTTTCACGGAGCATCCGGCGGACGGGAAAATTGATATTAATCGGGCCTCTCAAGCTGAACTCGAAACGCTCCCCGGAATCGGCCAGGCCATGGCGTCGGCTATCATTTCTTACCGGGAACAGCATGGGGCTTTTAATGCCACAGAAGATTTGATGCTCGTTCCCGGGATCAAAGAAGGTCGGTTTTCGCAGATCGAAGATCGGGTGTATGTTTCAGGCCCCTGAAGTGCTTTCTGTTTGACAATTATCCGTATAACCAGTAGAATCCATAAGGCATCGGGGTGTGGCTCAGGTGGTAGAGCGCTTGGTTCGGGACCAAGAGGCCGCAGGTTCAAGTCCTGTCACTCCGACCA
>DIRK01000030.1:0-4705 GCA_002427535.1 Mageeibacillus sp. UBA5438
CGTCGATTTATCGTCGTTAAAAAGCATCTCTCAGACGGGCTCCGCCCTGTCCGACGCGGGTTTTCATTACATCTATGAGGCGATTAAAAAAGATGTGCATTTTTCATCGATTGCGGGCGGCACGGACATTAACGGCTGTTTTTGCCTTGGCAACCCCCTGGAACCTGTTTACAGCAACGAATTGCAGGGACCGGGGCTCGGGGAGCCGGTGGCGGCGTTTAACGACAAAGGGGAACCCGTCTTCGATGAACAGGGTGAACTCGTTTGTCAGTACCCCATTCCGCCCATGCCCTTGTATTTTTGGGACGATCCTTCGGGCAAGCGCTACCATGAGGCCTATTTCGATGTCTTTCCAGGCGTCTGGCGTCACGGCGACTATATTGAGATCCATTCGGACACGGGCGGTGTGACCTTTTACGGGCGCTCCGATTCGGTGTTGAAACCTTCTGGGGTGAGAATCGGAACCTCCGAAATCTACGCGCAGGTGCAAAAGATTGACGAGGTTCAGGATTCACTGGCCATCGGTCAGCAGCACGAAGGCGATGAGCGCGTGATCTTGTTCGTGCAGATGAAGGATGAAGTCGCGCTGGATCGTGACATCGCCAAAAAGATCCGCCAAATTTTAAAGGTCAACGCGTCACCGCGCCATGTGCCGGCCCTGATCTTAGAGACACCGGATGTCCCAAGGACCCTAAACGGGAAACTCATTGAGGGGGCGGTGTCCAATATCCTGCACCACCGCGAGGTGACGAACCGCGATGCCATGCAAAATCCTGAAGTGCTGGACTTTTTTATTGGCATCCGAGAACTGCTTGAATCATCCGCCGAGGCGATGGCCGCCTCAGGTCTTGTATTCTAGAGTGTAGTTAAGGGAGGAAAGGTTTTATGAAAATATTAGTCGCGGGCTCCGGCACGATGGGCGCCGGTATCGCTCAGGTGTTCGCCCAGGCGGGGCACGATGTCCTAATGTTCGATCGGACAAAAGAATTGACCGCCAAGGGTTTTCACATGATCGAAAAACAACTGCGAAGACAAGAAGAAAAAGGGCGTTTAGAACCTTTGGAGGTGGACGCTATTCTTTCGCGACTTCAACAGTCGGTTGACTTGGAAGATGCGAAGGGGGCCGAGCTTGTCATTGAGGCGATTTTTGAGGATAGGGCGGTTAAGCGCGAATTGTTTCAAAAACTCGATAATATCTGTCCTCCAAACTGCCTGTTTGCGACCAACACTTCCTCGTTATCCGTCACGGAAATGGCCACAGGTCTAGTGCATGAAGCGCAGTTTTTGGGCATTCATTTTTTTAACCCGGCGCCTGTGATGAAATTAGTCGAGGTTATCCGCGCGGAGAACACCTCGGATGAGACCATGGAACGCGCGGTTCTCTTTGTGCGCGCCATCGGCAAAGAGCCGGTGCTCTGCGCGGAAAGCCCGGGTTTCATTGTGAATCGCGTCCTGATCCCCATGATCAATGAGGCGGTTGACTTGTTGGATCACAAGATTGCCTCGAAAGAAGCTATCGATCAGGCGATGCGCCTGGGCGCCAACCACCCGATGGGGCCTCTGCAATTGGCTGATTTCATCGGGATTGACATTGTACTGAATATTATGGAGACCTTACTGTTAGAAACCAATGACCCGAAATACCGACCGAGTCTGTTGTTGAAACGCATGGTGCGTGCGGGCAAACTTGGACGCAAAACGGGTGAAGGGTTCTACTGCTACTAAAGAGGAGATGCTATGAAAGAAATTGTTCTACTAGGCGCTTGCCGCACGGCGGTGGGAAAATTTGGGGGGACCTTGGCCAACGTCCCGGCGACTCGGCTGGGAGAGATTGTCATTGAAGAGGCGATGCGCCGTGCGGGAATTAAGCCTCATGAGGTCGATGAAGTACTCATGGGCTGTATCTTGTCAGCCGGTCTTGGCCAGAATGTCGCCCGACAGGCAGCCATGGGCGCGGGGATCCCCGAGACGGTTCCCGCAACAACGATCAACAATGTCTGCGGATCGGGGTTAAAGGCGGTGACCATGGCCGCGGCCCTGATTCGAAATGGCGATGCCGATGTCGTCATCGCGGGCGGCACGGAGAATATGTCCGCCGCGCCCTATCTTTTAGATAAGGCGCGCTATGGCTATCGCATGGGAAACGGCACGCTCGTTGACTCCATGATCCAAGACGGGCTCTGGGATGTTTTCGGCAACTACCATATGGGTGTGACGGCTGAAAATGTGGCCGAGCGCTATGGTATCTCCCGCGAAGCGCAGGATGCCTTTGCGTTGGAAAGCCAGAGGCGGGCTAAAAAAGCGCAAGAAGACAATCGTTTTCAAGAGGAGATTGTCAGCGTTCCGATCGAAGAGCGAAAGCGTTCCTTTGATTTTGACAAGGATGAGTACCCCCGCCATGAGACAAGTTTGGAGGCGCTATCAAAGCTGCGTCCCGCTTTTCAAAGCGAGGGGACGGTCACGGCCGGCAACGCCTCGGGCATCAATGACGGGGCGGCGGCGGTTGTGGTCATGAGTCAAGAAAAAGCGGATGCCTTAGGGCTCGTTCCCATGGCGACGCTTGTGTCAGGCGTCTCGGTCGGCCTTGACCCCGCGTATATGGGGATGGGCCCTTTATATGCCACAAAGAAACTCTTAAAGAAGACAGGGCTGTCATTGGAGGACATTGATCTGTTTGAATACAATGAGGCCTTTGCCGCGCAGGCCCTTGCGGTGTTAAAAGAACTCGAGCTTGGCGATAGCCGCGTGAATGTGAACGGCGGCGCCATCGCCCTCGGCCACCCGGTCGGCGCCTCGGGGGCAAGGATTCTTGTGACCCTGTTACATGAGATGGAAAAAAGAGATTTGAAGCGAGGACTGGCTTCCCTGTGTATTGGGGGAGGTATGGGGATCGCGGCCTTGGTGGAGCGTTAGGAGGATGTCATGGAATTGCTGTTAACAAAAGAAGAGGGGGGCGTCGTTGAGATCACGATTCACCGCCCTCAAGAATTGAACGCGCTTAACCGACCGTTATTGAAAGAATTGTCAGAATTGCTCCATACACTCCAGCAGGACGAGCGTGTCCGCTGCCTGATTGTGACGGGTTCAGGTGATCGCTCCTTTGTGGCCGGAGCGGACATCGGGGAGATGGCCGAGATGACAAGGTCTGAGGCCGAGATATATTCTCGCTTCGGACACCGTGTCATGCGGCAGTTCGAGGCGTTTCCTGTCCCCGTGATTGCGGCGGTCAATGGCTTTGCCTTGGGCGGAGGTTTTGAGTTGGCACTTGCTTGTGATATTCGCATCGCCTCGGCACGTGCGAGTTTCGCCTTCCCAGAGACAGGGCTCGGGATCATCCCGGGCTTTGGGGGTACGCAGCGCCTGTCGCGCCTTTTGAATCCCATGACGGCTTTCGATCTCATTATGACGGGGCGCCGTGTGAAGGCCGATGAGGCGAAAGCGCTCGGTATTGTCAGTGAAGTATTAGAAGCAGAAGACCTGCTTTTAAGGGCATGGGAAATCGCGGAGTTGATTGCGAAAAAGGCGCCTTTGGCGGTCCGTGAAGCGAAACGCGCGATTCGTGACGGCTTGAAGTTGACGCCAGAGGAAGGCGATGTGTTAGAGGAAGTTGCCTTTGGCCGCTTGTTTGACACGGAAGACCAGAAAAATGCCATGCGACATTTCCTCGATAAAGAGGAAGCTCCGCCTTTTCAAGGCAAGTAGCCTTAAAAGATTGATAGAATAATAGGGTATCCGAGAAGTGGTATGAAAGGGAGGGACCGCGTATGAAACAACTGAACGCGAAAAAGATAAAACGCCATATGCTGAAAACATATGAATTTTGGCAGATTGATGAGAAGTTTCTCATCATTCCGGGAGGTCAAAAATTTGAGGCAGTGGCGGGATTGGAGCAACTCCCTCCAAGCGATGTCGGCTATATCGCCTATGCCTTCCTCGATGAATACATGAGGGTTGTGTTTTTGGGAGAGGCCGATGAAAATAAGAATACCTACCGGTATTTCGACGGTGATGAGCTCCTGGTCGTGCCGGCCCAAACGATTGAAAACATTCTGGTGCGAGTTGTAAAACCCACCGCCGATTTGATTCGGCATCCCTTTATTGAGGGTGTCCTCGCGTTTCATGAGTCGAACGCGCTTGTGAGAAGCACCTTGTCCCTCCGCTCGCTCGACCTTTATCGGGATCCGCTCTTCCCTGATATTTTGACCGCCTGTTTCATCCGCGATGAGGTGAGAAAAGAAAAGGCTTATGACGCGGAGCTTGCCGCTTTTGTGGAACGGGTCAAGCCTTTGCTTGAAACAGACAATGAAGAGCCGCCTGTCTTGCCTGACGCGCCGGCTGTCCCCGATGAAGATATTAACTTCATCAAGATCAAAGATCTGTCTCCGGCCAATAACGGTAGTTGGCGGGCGGTATTACTTGAAAGCTTGCCCGGTACGCGTGTGAAGAAGAAAGGGGATGACGTTTCTATTTCACTAGAAACCGTGACCCTTGACGAGGTCGAATACGTCGTTCCTTTCATTAATCATTTGCTGCCCGTTGAAGGAACCGATATTACGGTGGAGGCCTCTAAACCCTTCAGGCTGCCCTGGCGCCTGGCCTATGAGATGGATTGCCCGGATTGTGATTTTAAGGAGACTTTCTACCTGGGACGCCATGGCGAGGACAGCTATATGTTCAAGGAAATCTTGGGCGAAATACGGCAGGG
>DIRK01000030.1:4955-5884 GCA_002427535.1 Mageeibacillus sp. UBA5438
GCTTGCCGTGATGAAGCGCCTGCGCCTTGTGACGCCGGATAAAACTTTTTCAGCCGCGTACAATTGTCCCGTATGCGGTGAGCGCATGTCGCAGGTAAAAAGAGGGCATATTGCTTCGCTTGACTGCCCCGACTGCCGAAAACCCTTGAACCTTGTGTCGGAAAAACAATGGAGTGGTGTGCCGGAGACGGAGATTATTGAATAAATGAAACAAGATTATTTTTTGAAGCAGTTAGAAGAGGAGCTCGTGGTCGCTTTGGGCTGTACGGAGCCGGTCGCGGTCGCGTATGCGGCGGCGCTGGCGAAACAGCAGGCAGGCATCGGTCAAGTCTTGTCGATTGACCTGAAGGCAAGTGTCAACATCTATAAAAACGCGATGGGCGTCTACATCCCCGGCACTCACGAGATGGGTGCGTCCATGGCGGCGGCACTCGGTGCTGTGGGCGGCAATCCTAAACTCGGTCTTCAAGTTCTTCAGGATTTAACGGAATCGCATATTGAAGAGGCAAGGCTATTGAACGCTCAAGCTTCGATTAAAACATCCCCCGCGCCTGAAAATACCCCTTCTTTATATATCGATGTCATAGTGAAAACGAAAAACCATGAAGGGCGTGCCGTGGTGGCTTGGAAACATGACCTGATCATGGAGTTGGAGCGGGACGGAGAATCTGTTTTCAGTAACGATCTTTCGCATCTGACCGAGATGGGTGACGCTATTACGGTAGATGATTTGCGTGACATCTGGGAGTTTGCGAAGTCAGTGGATCTCGATCGCCTTGACATTATCCGTCAGGCGGTTCTCCTGAATGAGCGGATTGCCCAGGAGGGTCTCACACATTCTTATGGTTTGGAGGTCGGTCGATCAATTGCCGAATCGCATCATTGGGTGGGGAAGGACATTGACCGGGAAAATTGTTCGCTGTCGGATT
>DIRK01000014.1:0-8831 GCA_002427535.1 Mageeibacillus sp. UBA5438
GCCGCCGCCTCCAAAATACCCCCCGCACTTCTAGAACAATTAGGAACCCCCGGACGACTCATCATGCCGGTCGGCGAACGCGAACACCAAGATTTATTTTTGGTCGTGAAAGACAAAAACGGAAAACTCACACAACAAATCGTCACCCAAGTCGCCTTCGTCGAACTCGTCGGACCCTACGGTTGGGAAAATAACAAAATTTAAGGACCAAACACCACTGAACTAATAAGCGCCGTCAACGGAATCGTACCCACCATCAGAAGGCTCCCCAACACTACCGCCTCCGTCGCAAAAGCCACATCAGCGCCATGCTGCTCCGCAGTCACAATATTCAAGGTCGCAGGCGGAAGCCCCGCTAAAAGAACAATCGTCGAAGGCATTACGCCCCGCTGGCCCGTCGCCCACAAAAGGAGCATCATGAGAGCAGGAAGCAACAACTGACCCACCCCCGTCACCCAATACGCGTGACGGTTCGTCAACAGCTTCTTCAAGGGAATCACACTCAAACTCCCCCCCACAATAAACATCGACAAAGGCGCCGACAGCCCCCCCAGCTTATCCAAGACACCCACAATAAAATTAGGCATCTCTAGGCGTGTGACAAAAAGAATAATCGTGACTACCATCGAAATCGTCAAAGGACTCAACAAAAATTTCTTCCAGGTAATCTCACGCCCCCCCAGCATCATGACACCGTAAGTAAACAAGAAAAAATTAAAAAGAAGATTAAAAATCACGGCATACAAAACACCCTGACCACCGTAAATATATTGAACCACCGGAAAGCCCAAAAAACCCGTATTCGCAAACATCAAAAGGTTAATCAACAAATGACGATTTTGCTCAGGATAACGAACCGCGCGCGTCGCAATTCTAAGTAAAATAATCCCCGCCACATAGAAAAACAAAATAAACAAGAACGCCCAAATCAAAGACATCCCCATCTCTTCCGAAAAAGGCGTATTCGCCGAACTCAAAATCGCCGCGGGCAACACCACCAAAATCAATAGATTCCCCATCCGCTTTTGGAAATTGTCATCAATCACGCCAAAACGTCGCAGCACAAAACCCAACGCCACAAGCGCAAACAACTGAAACGCCAACTCACTGACAATCACCCACACAATGATTCACCCAACCCTTAAACAAAATCGAACAACAAAAATATGATACACGAACTTGACCGCCAAAGAAGACTATAGCAGGACAAAAGATAAACATAAGGTAAAATGACACATATATTACAATGAATAGGAGAACCGATATGCCAACCCCCCATAACGAAGCCCAACAAGGCGACATCGCCAAAACCGTCCTCATGCCGGGTGACCCCCTGCGCGCCAAATTCATCGCCGAAACATACTTTGACAATCCACGCCTCGTCAACAGCGTACGCGGCATGCTGTGCTACACAGGCAGCTACAAAGGAAAACCCGTCTCCGCCATGGGAAGCGGCATGGGACTTCCGTCCATCGGGATCTACTCCTATGAACTTTTTACCCACCACGACGTCGACAACATCATCCGGGTAGGAAGCTGCGGCGGACACGCCGAACACTTAAAACTCTTCGACGTCCTGCTTATTGAAGACGCCTACGCCGACTCAAGCTACGCCAAAATGCAATCCGGTTTCGACGAACATGTCACAGCCGCCAGCAATCTTTTAAATTCACGCCTTAAAGAAAGCGCCGAAAAACTTGACATCCCCCTCATATTAGGACGCACCTACTCAAGCGACGTCTTCTACTACGAAGCCACAAAACCGGAAGAACGTCCCCGCTGGCAGATCACCTTAGAAGACCACGACTGCCTCGTCGTCGAAATGGAAAGCTTCGCGCTCTTTCACAACGCGAACATCACAAAAAAACACGGCGCCACCCTCCTCACCGTCTCCGACCTCCTTTTCGACTTCCAAGAAACCACCTCCGAACAGCGTGAAAGAGGATTCACCCAAATGATGGAAATCGCGCTTGGCATTTTGTAGTACTCTAAAAGAGAAATAACGACAAAGGGACCATGTCATGGAAACAAAAAAAATATTTGAACGCCGGGACAAAATAAACTACTACCTCGACCTTGCTGAAGTCGTCAGCGAAAGAGCCACCTGCATCCGCCGCCACTACGGAGCCGTCATCGTCAAAGACGACGAAGTCATCTCCACAGGCTACGTCGGCGCCCCCCGAGGGCGAGCCAACTGCAACGAACTCGGCTACTGCACCCGCGAACGCCTGAAAGTCCCCCGAGGAGAGCGCTACGAACTCTGCCGAAGCGTCCACGCGGAAGCCAACGCCATCATCAGCGCGCCAAGAAGCGCCATGCTGGGAAGCTCCCTCTACCTTGTGGGCAAAGAAGTCGCCACAGGAGAATACGTCGAAAATGCCTCCTCCTGCGCCATGTGCAAGCGCCTCGTCATCAACGCAGGCATCGAACGCGTATACGTCCGCGACAGCAAAGACAACTACCGCGTCATCGAAGTCAAAGACTGGATCGAAAACGACGAGTCACTCGACGGCAGCTACGGCTATTAACAAAAAGGGATTGGCGCGCCAATCCCTTTCTTTGCTACCCTATTTAATCATGACATCATGACTTTATTTCATCATGATGTTTAACAACTAATTCGCTCTCTCCAAAATCGAAGCCACTTTATTTTTCGCGCGAGGCACAATCTCACCCTCATCCACACCCGCTAAAACACCATTTTCGGCAATCACCTTGCCATCCGCAATGACATACTTAGCCGGTCGGCTATAGCCCACCGTGCCTAAGAAATTCGCCGGATCAAGATCCGAACCGACGCCCTCAAAGGAATCCACATCAAGCAAGAATAAGTCAGCCGCCATCCCCGGCGCCAAAGACCCAATATCATCGCGGCCCAAAACAGAAGCACTCCCCCTGGTCGCGATCTTCAGGCAATCATAGCCCGAAGGGGCCTTATCGCTCCAATTCAAACGATGCAACAAATACGCCGCGCGAATCTCCGCCAATAAATTAGAACCATCGTTGCTGGCACTGCCATCCACCGCAAGCCCCAAAGGAATCTTTTTTTCCAAAATCTCAGGCACCCGGCAGACACCCGACGACAACTTCATATTCGACACGGGACAATGCGCGATCCCCGTCTTAGTCTTTGCCAAGCGATCCAATTCTTCCGTATTAAAATGAATACCGTGCGCGTACCAGACATCCTCGCCCACCCATTCACAAGACTCCATATAGTCAAGCGGGCGCATCCCGAAAAGATCAAGGCAAAACTGCTCCTCATCCTTGGTCTCACAAAGATGCGTGTGGAGCCTTGTACCCAACTTCCTTGCCAAAACCGCCGTCTCTTTTAAAAGATCCGTCGTCACACTGAAAGGCGAACAAGGCGCAAGCGCCACCTGGCGCTTTGAAAAACGACTGTTGTCGTGGTATTTACGAACCAAATCATAACTGTCACGCAAGATCACATCGACATCCTGGACCAGATCATCCGGGGGAAGACCGCCATCCTTTTTGCCGCGCGACATGCTACCGCGGGTCGCGTGAAAACGCACCCCCAAAGCCTTTGCCGCCTGAAACTGCGTACCAATAAAATCTTCCCCTTCAAAACGAGGAAACACATAATGATGGTCAAGCACCGTCGTACAACCAAAACGTACCAGCTCACCCATCCCCGTCAAAGAACTCAAATAAACCGCCTCATCGTCCAAATAACGCCAGATCTCGTAAAGCGCCGTCAGCCACGGAAAAAGCTCCATATTCTGCACCTGTGGTAAATTGCGTGTAAAAGTTTGGTAAAGGTGGTGATGCGTATTAATAAGCCCCGGATAGACAAAACAACCCGAGGCATCGATCACTTGATCCGCCTCCTGCTCCATGTCATCGATGGCAATAATCTCATTGTCTTCGATATAAATATTCGCGTCGTTCAGCACGCGGTCCTGATCGTCGACCGTCACAACGGCCTTGGCATTCTTAATAAGCAGTCGGTTCATTGAGATTTTCTCCTTTTTTGTTCGGGATGCCGAAGCATCAGAGATCATAATAGCAGGAAGGAACCGATCCGACATCCCGAACAGAGGAAATGACCGCTTTAAGGCGTATATTCTTCGGCCAGCTTATCCGCCACTTCTTTCGACTGGAAGGCCGGCACAACGCCGCCCTCGTACTTCTCTTCAATAAATTTTTTCACCTTATCGCTCTGCAAAGCCTCCAAAAGCTTCTGGAGCGACTCACGATTCGCATCGCCTTCTTTCACGGCAATTACGTTGACATAGGGACTCGAGGAATCCTCAATCGCGATGGAATCAGTAATGGCGTTCAGTCCGTGCTCAATCGCGTAGTTGCCATTGATAATCGCCGCGTCCGCGTCACGGTACGCCTCCGGAATCGTCGCCGCCTCAAGCTCTGTGAACTTCAGATTCTTCGGATTTTGCCCAATGTCAGACGGTGTCGCGATATTACCCTGGGTGCCCTCTTTCAGGACAATCAGGCCCACCTGCTCTAAAAGCATCAGCGCCCGACCTTCATTAGTCGTGTCATTCGGAAGCATAATCTCAGCGCCATCCGGAAGATCCGCCAGACTCGCGTGTTTCGTTGAGAAAAGCGCTATTGGTTCAATATGAATACCACCCAAAATCTCTAAACCAAACTTGCCCACACTATTTTCCTCAGCAAAGTAAGGAATATGTTGAAAATAGTTCGCGTCAATTTCACGGTCAGACAAGGCAATATTCGGCGTCTTGTAATCGCTGTACTCGCGGATATCCACCGTAATCCCCTGCTCTTGTAACTCTTCCACGACCTGTGCCACAATGTCCGCGTGAGGCGCCGGGCTGACACCGATGACAATTTTGTTGTCATCCTTCTTCTTGGAGCAACCGCTCGTCAAAAGGAACGCGACCGACAGTAAAATCGCAAGACCAAGGCTCAATACTTGTTTCTTCTTCATTGTTTTTTCTCCCATTTCATATTCTTATTGACAATTCATCTATCTTCAGAGCGAAGCCTGCGGGGCATCGCGTCTCAAGCTATTTTCCAAAGCCCGTCCGCCAAACTGGACAAGCTGTACCAAGATAATCGTGATGACCACCGCCACCAAAAGCTTCACCGGATCGCGCCGATAAAGCCCGTAGCGGACCGCCAAATCGCCGAGGCCCCCGCCCCCAATCGCGCCCGCCAAAGCCGAATTTCCCACAATATTGATCACCGTGATCGTGACCCCATTCACCAGAGCCGGTAGCGCCTCAGGAATAAGAACCGTGAACACAAGCTGGCCGACACGCGCGCCGCAGGCAAGACCCGCGTCCAACACGCCGCCGTCCACTTCCAAAAGGCTTTGCTCCATGATGCGCGCGACAAAGGGAATCGCCGCCACCGCCAAGGGAACAATCGTCGCCACCGTCCCCGTCGCCCGGCCAATTAATAGGCGAGAAAGCGGGAACACCACGATCATGAGAATAATAAAAGGCAAGGACCGGAGCACATTGATAATGACATCAATAACACGGTAAAAAGGCGGCTTCGGAAGCAAACCCTCCGGACGTGTCAGCACCAAGAGGACCCCCAACGGCAAACCGACAAGCACAGAAAAAAGGCTGCTCGCTCCCACCATCAGGAGGGTTTCACCTGTCGCTTTTAAAAAATCATGCATGGAGATCACCCCCGTTGGTCAGTTTTAGAATTTCAACGCCGCTCTCTTGCAAGAAACGTATGGCCGATGACGCGGCCTCCGACTCCGCATCAAAAGACACCACCAGGTACCCCACATCCCCCGACACGAGCGCGTTGATATTGCCGGCCAATATATTAACCCCGATATCAAAACGCCTTGAAATATCCGAGATCAAAGGGCGCATCACGGTATCCGTGCGAAAGCCCAACCGATAGACAGGGCCTGCCGCTAAGGCGGCAAAGTGATCCAGCGGGATATCCTCATCAAAACCGCGAACGATTTTACGCGTCGCCGGCTCTTTGGGCTGCAAAAAGAGCGCTTCCATCGTATTCTCTTCCACAATTTTGCCGTCCTCCATGACCGCCACGCGATCACAAAGCGCCTTGGCCACCTCCATCTGATGCGTAATGAGAACCACCGCGATCCCAAGGTCCTCGACGACACGCCTCAGCATGGAAATGACAAGCTCTGTATTCACAGGATCAAGCGCCGAGGTCGCCTCATCCGAAAGCAATAACCGGGGATTCAAGGCCAAGGCCCGAGCGATCGCGACCCGCTGCTTTTGTCCCCCCGACAACTCCGCCGGATACGAGGCGGCATGCGATGTCAAGCCGATGTAATCGAGCAACTCATCCACTCGCGCCTTGATTTCCTGCTTGTTCCGGCCCGCTAAACGAAGCGGGTACCCCACGTTATCAAAGACTGTTTTTCTCATAAACAAATTGAATTGCTGAAAAATAATCCCCATCTCGCGGCGTTTCTCGCGCAGCACCTCTTCAGGCTGCTTCACAAGATCTATCCCGTCAAACCAGACTTCACCCCCGTCAGGCCGGATCAAGAGATTAAGGCAACGCACCAAGGTTGACTTCCCCGCCCCCGAAAGACCGATGAGTCCGTAGATTTCACCTTCTTTGACCGAAAATGACACTTCATCCACGGCCTTTAGCGTGGTCTCCTCCAAAGGAAACGACTTACTTAAATTTTTGACTGTTAAGATCCCCACTCTTTGTTAACCTTTCTTACGTTTCTTCCAAATAAAAACGCCCGTCTCGGAACCTAATGTTCCGGGACGAGCGTCAAATAACGTCGTGTTACCACCCAGATTCGCCTGAACCTCACAATTCAAGCCTCAGAGAGTACCATCATACTCCGGCGCTGTTACGGGCGCTCCCGTCGAAACCTAACACTCAAGCTCAGCTTCGCGGCTCAGGGGCCATGTTCAGCTTTCGGCTTCGACCCGTTTCCACCATATCGGGCTCTCTGTGCGACTCCAGCCAGCGTACTCTTCCCATCACTGCCTTTTGTTTATTCAATTGTCTGACAGTTTCGCACAGATAATTTTCTGTGTCAAGCCGTCTACTTTTTATTTTGCGACCACGAGATTGACAAGCCTGCCCGGCACATAAATCTCTTTCACCACACGCTTGCCATCCAATTCACCCTTCATCGCCTCATGCGTGCGGGCAAGTTCTAAAGCCTCTTCTTGTCCAAGATCGTGCGGGATATTGACACGCGCCCTGATCTTACCGTTCAGCTGCAGGACAATCTCAACCGTATTTTCAACCGTCTTCTCCTCGTCATAGGAAGGCCACGCCTGGTCAGTAATAGCCTGCCCGTAGGCTTGTTTTTCCCAAATCTCCTCTGTGATATGCGGAGAGAAAGGATTTAAGAGAAGGAGGAAGCTCTTATACTCCGCGTCATTCACAGAGCCTAAATCGTAAAAATGATTCACGAGCGTCATAAGCTGCGCGACCGCCGTATTGCCCTTCAAGGTATCAATATCGTGGGTCACCTTCTTGATCGTCTGGTGCATCAAAGTTTCTGTCTCCTCACGATAAACCTCACCTTTTACCCGTTTTCCCTGCAGTGCCCAAACACGATCAAGGAAACGGGAGCAGCCCTTGATGGAGTTATCATTCCAGGGCGCCGGTTTTTCGTAGTCCCCGATAAAGACCTCATACAGTCTCAAAGTATCCGCGCCGTATTCTTTCACGACATCATCGGGATTCACCACATTGCCCCGTGATTTTGACATCTTATCGCCGTTCGAACCCAGGATCATGCCGTGACTTGTACGCTTAAGATACGGCTCAGGCACCGGCACAATGCCTTGATCGTACAGGAACTGATGCCAGAACCGCGAATACAGCAAGTGCAAGGTCGTATGCTCCATGCCGCCGTTATACCAGTCCACCGGCAGCCAGTAATCAAGCGCTTCTTGTGACGCCAAACCCGTCTCGCAGTAAGGATCGGTGTAGCGGATAAAATACCAGGAGGATCCGGCCCAGTTCGGCATCGTATCGGTCTCGCGTTTTCCGGGACCTCCGCAAACGGGGCAGGAGGTATTGACCCAGTCCGTGATCTTCGCAAGCGGCGATTCGCCCGTCTCCGTCGGCAAATAAGAATCAATGTCAGGGAGGCGGAGCGGAAGCTCGTCCTCCGGTAAGGGCTGCCAACCACAGGTCTCACAGTGAACCATGGGGATAGGCTCCCCCCAATAGCGCTGGCGCGAAAAGACCCAGTCACGGATCTTGTAGTTCACCTTGCTTTTGCCGATGCCCTCTTCTTCTGCCCACAAGATGACGCGAGAAATCGCGTCCTCAGCCTTCATGCCGTCAATAAAACCCGAGTTCACCATAATGCCCGTCTCAATGTCGGTAAAAGGTCCCTCACTCGTGTCGCCGCCCTCCACGACACAGACAATCGGAAGATCAAAGACTTTCGCAAATTCATAGTCGCGCTCATCGTGACCGGGCACCGCCATAATGGCGCCCGTCCCATAAGTCGTCAGCACATAGTCCGAGATAAAGATGGGGATTTCACCTCTCGTCCCCGGGTTGATACCGTTCACCCCCAAGAGCCGCACCCCTGTCTTTTCTTTCGCAAGCTCCGTGCGCTCAAACTCAGATTTGCGGTTGGCCTCCTCTCGGTACGCTTGAATCTCCTCGACATTGTCAAGCAAGCCTTTTTCCAGCCATTCATCTAAAAGCGCATGCTCAGGCGACATGACCATATAGGTCGCCCCCCAGAGTGTATCGGGGCGCGTCGTAAAAACAGGCAACAGATCGCCCGCGGTGGTTCCAAAATCAAGTTCGGCGCCGGTACTTCTGCCGATCCAATTGCGTTGCTGGGCGTTGACCCGCTCAATAAAGTCAACTTCATTTAATCCGTCAAG
>DIRK01000014.1:9060-14689 GCA_002427535.1 Mageeibacillus sp. UBA5438
GAAGTTTCGGCGCCGCAGCGCTCACATTTGCCGTCAATGACCTCTTCATTGGCGAGCACGATCAGGCAGGCGGGGCACCAGTTGACGGACATTTCCTTTTTGTACGCCAGCCCGTGCTTGAAAAGTTGTAAGAATATCCACTGCGTCCAGCGGTAATAATCGGGGTCGGTGGTGTTGATTTCACGTGACCAGTCAAAGCTGAAGCCCAAAGCCTGCATTTGACTCTTAAAACGGGCGATATTTCTCTTCGTGACGATCGCGGGGTGGATCTTGTGCTCAACCGCGTAGTTCTCCGTCGGCAAACCAAAGGCATCCCAACCCATCGGATAAAGGACATTCCAGCCTTCCAGACGCTTCTTTCGGGCGACCAGATCAAGCGCCGTATAGCTTCTGGGATGCCCCACGTGCAGGCCTTCGCCTGAAGGGTAGGGAAACTCGACCAGACAATAGAATTTTTTCTTTTCCGGAACATCGTTCCCCTGCGGCTGTTCGGCGTGAAAAACGCCTTTTTCTTCCCAGCGGTTCTGCCATTTTTTCTCAATTGAGGCAAAATCGTATCGGTCCATTTTATCCTCCTTGAAAACGCCCTAAGACGCCCGTCCATTAACGATCGCTCTTAATTATATACGAAAGCCTTAAAAAAGGTTATGAGGATTGGCGCCGTACCGAAAGGATGCGAGGAATCTGACTCCCGCAAGGACAGCGCTCCGTCGTAATCACCGCCCGGTCACCTGTCCGGTAACGGATAAAGGGCATGCCCCGTCGCGTCAAGGTGGTCACAAAAAGCTCTCCCTTATCACCGATTATTTCAAAATAAAGATCATTTTCACGGATATGCATCCCCTGATGCGCCTCACATTCCACCGCCCCGCCAAGTCCCGTCTCCGTCATCCCGTAATGGTCAAAGATCTCGGCGCCCCACCATTTCTTCAAGCGGTCCCGCATGGACTGATCGAGCAATTCACTGCTTGTCAGTACAGAACGAACCGACATCCCCTTTGTAAGTGATGCGGCATCGACCACCCAGGACGCGGGCCCGCACACAAGATCGAAGGGATGAACCGAAAACAGTGCCGGTGCCTCCTCAACGGTTGACGCCAGAACGGTTAGCCCCAAACGAGTAAGGGCCGTGCTTAAAAGCGCGCCGACACTGTCGGGGGTTTTAGCCGGGAATAAGATAAGCGCCCGATCCCCCGCCCCGCACATAATCTTCATGCCGTGGTGAAAAAAATCTAAGGTGAGATGGATGTCTTCTTGCGTAAAAAAAACACGCTTCGGCGCTTCCGTCGTCCCCGAAGTCTCAAGGGTCACTATCCGCGAAATCTCCTTAGGGTTGACGCACAAAAAGTCGTGGGGGCGCTCGACCAGATCCCGTTCCGAAATCGTAGGAAGGCACTTGAAATCTTCCCATGTGGCCGGTGTTTCAAAGTCCTGGTAAAGCGCCCGATACCATTTCGAATGCATCTTGGCTTCGTCAAAAAGCCCTTGTATTTTTTCCAACTGGAAACGGGCCACGGCCTTTCGATCCATAGGGTCAAGGCCGTGCTTATCCCATATCCAGCGGTCAAGGGATGTCGTCTTCATGACTATTTGTGACGGTACAGCGTCTTCCCGTTTTGGGCGCTCAGGTTATAGGCGCAAAACGGAATCAATCGGTGGCCGTCCGCGATGTGAATGTAACAGTCGCGCAAACGATCCAAGTCGAGATTCCACGCGTCCATAAAGGTCATGGCGGAGATGGCAAGCTGACGGTTGTTCAAGGTATCCAGGAAATCGTCAAGGGACGCTGTATCCGACGCACTGACTGATTTTAGAGGTCTTGTACGCGCTGTACCCTTCCAAGCTTTCGCGACATAGGCCCTTGCCTGACTGGCCCGATCCGCCGCTTTTGGCAAAGGCGAACCGCAACCGCAAGAAGACTTTTTCCCCGCAGCTTTCGCGCGGAAGGTATTATCTCGGTCCACAAGAAAACTGCCTGAAAAAGAACAGTAGGCATTCTCAGCTTCAGCGGGAGAAAAGTCCGTCATCTTCATTTCGCCCCCTGTCTGCTTTTCAATCTCGTAAAGAAGATGCGACAGCGTAAAACGATTCACAGGAGCCCCTTTGGGGTAACGTCCGGCAAAGGTCATCGGCTGAAAATGCACTCCCGTCACCGTCGGGATATGCTCGGCTGCAAAGCGAAGGATCTGTCCGATCTCTCCGATATTCACGCCGTGACACAGCGTGGGCACTAAAACGACGCCAATTCCTGCTTTTTGGCAGGCCTCGATGGCTTTTTTCTTGATGTCAAAAAGATCACGTCCTCTGATTTGTCGGTATACCTCATCGGTGACGCCGTCAAACTGCAAAAACACGCAGTCAAGGCCGGCGTCAGAAAGACTTTGGGCGTAGCCCTCCTCTTCGGCCAGACGAATACCATTCGTATTCAGCTGGAAGAAGGGATGCCCCATCTTCTTGCCCTCTTGTATAATCCGGGGGACATCGTCCCGGACACTCGGCTCCCCGCCCGATAATTGAATATTGAGTGGACCCCCGCGCGTCAAAAGGTCGCGCATGGTATCAAGGAGTGATCCGATCGGCGGGTCATCTGCCGCGTCCCCGCTTGACGCAAAACATATGGGGCAACCCAGATTGCAGCGCTCCGTGATCTCCAACAGGACGCAGCAGCTGTGCTGGCGGTGGGCGGGGCAAAGTCCGCAGTCAAAAGGACAGCCGTGTTCGACTGAAGTTGCGGGGTTCACGGGCGTCGAAGGCTCTTTGATACGATCCCAGTCTTCATAGGACAGGTGCCCGCCCCAGACCTCCACCTCAAAAAACCCGTGCTCGGCACAGGTTTTCTCCATGAAAACAGCCTCTCCCCGTTTCACGCGATCGGCTGTGATTTTCTTCAAGCAGATGGGACAGACGCTTTCGGTCTGACTTAAGACGACTCTTTGTGACATTTAATATCCCTCAATCCAATAACTCATACGCTTCCAAAAGCTCGACCATTTTATCGTAGCCCGCCTCCATGATACCGGGGCACACCGATGTACAAAGCGAAAAATCGCCTCCGATAATGTCAAAGCAGCGGTCGGAGCCGTATTCATCCCGAAACCAATTGGCGTAAGAGGCCACAATTTCATCCGCTTTTTCGTGCGGCACTTCCTGCGCGTCCCCTCGCCCCGTAAAAAGCCCTAAGGCGGCAACTCCGCCCGACAGGACACCGCAACAACTGCCGCTTTTTCCCATACCGGCGTTCAAGCCTGACATGGCGCGCACAAGCTGTGGGTTGTCCTCGCCTAAAAGGTCGAGCGCAAGTTTCACCATGATCTGCGCACAGGCATAGCCTTGACGGCTGTATTCCAATAACACTCTTTCAAGATCCATTTTTTTCTCCGATCAAGCGGGGCCAATGGCCCTGTAAACAGCACTGAAATAATCTTTGCCCCTCTCAGAATCCGGGAACTTTTGACCGGTCTCCCAAATCCAGCGGATGGCAAAGTTTTTTAAAGCTTGTCTTTCGTCCCGCCATTCCAAACGTTCGAAACCATCGAGTTGAAAGGCCTCCCCCTCACAGACATCCGACAGAAGAAACAGCCCCTCTTGTTTTAACACGCGCCGCACTTCCGCAAGAACAGTCGCCCTATCTTTCAGTAGCGAAAGGCTGCACTCACACAGCGCCGCGTCAAAATAATGATCGTCAAAGGGAAGGGGTTCTCCGGTATCGCCCTGCCAGCCGTGCCAGCTGTCACCACTGATCGCCTCGTGTTTTTCTTGGGCCCGCAAAATAACCGAATCGCGATCGACTCCAAAAGCGCTCATACCCAATGTATAAAGGAGCGCGACGCTGTCCCCTGTCCCACAGCAAAGATCTAATATGCGAGATCCTTTTTTAAGGCCGCTTCTTGCTAAAAGTGATTCGGTCATTGCCTCGCCGCCCGGGTGGCCCAAGTCGAAGCGGTGCCACTGTTCACTGTCGTACAAATCGGTCATTTGTCCTCCAGCGCGCGCTCCACCTCTAATATCTTGCCCACCGCCAGCTCTTCCGGTATGAGACTTTGGCCGCAACTCGGGCATTTGGGCATCAGGATGGGGAAATCATTGCCCATGTAATGGAGCGTCACTTCGCCGTTTTCAAGCGGGACCTGGCATTTGCCGCAGACAAGTTCACCCTCGGTCAGATCAAATATTTCATGGTATTTGTTACTCATATCACAGGATCTCCATGCGATGACTGTATGCGCGGCGGACGCGGTATCCTTCGTCCTCGGGTGTGAAGTAAACCCAGTAGGTCACATTCCCGATCTGTTTATGCGCAATGCGAAGGCCCGTCTTTTTCTCCTCGATGAAGCAGTCAGATTCAAGTGAATCCGTGATCACTTTCCGAACGTCTTCTTCTAAGATCAGTCGTTCCTCCAATAGTTCACCGAGATCGTCGTCATAGGTTAACTTCAAGCGGATCACCTCCTGTTGTGTTTCTTTCCATAGTTCACTTAGCATGCGTCGTTTCAGCCACTCGCGGTTATCTTGTCGAAGGGAGTAGCCCGGCGCTTTTCGAACTTCTTTTTCACCTTCAAAAATCAATTCCAAAAGGTGCACCGCTCGAGCCCCCGCCTTGCTGAAGCGATCGCGGCAGCCCATGCAATAGGTGAGTCGCGTCTCGTCGATGTCGCGGATGCAAAATTCAGTCAATTCTTTGGCGACTTCTGTATTTGAAAACTGCACTAATCCCCCATAACCGCAGCAGGGAGTGCGATCTTGTGTATAACCTGGTTCATGGACTTCACAACCGAGGTTTTTAAGGATTGCTCTTACCGCCTCACGCGTATCGTTCATGTAGCGGGCGCCGCAGGCGTCGTGCATGGTGAGGGGTAGCGGTTTTTCGATCGCAGGCACACCTTTTTCAAGCAAGATATGCCAAATATCTTTTATCTCGCCGTCAATCGATTCTAAAAGTGTCTTATGGCAGGTGGGGCAGGCCGTGATGATCTGGGGTTTTCCCAATGCTTCCCAAGCCTCTTTTAACGCGTTTTGCGTTTTTTCGTACAATTCTTCCTCGCCTGCCCAGCGGGCCATGACACCGCAGCAACCGTGCATGAAGGCGACGCCTCCGTCAAGCGTTTCGGTGAGCCATTCATATGTCTTTTGGACCGTGTCGGGCGCCGACGCGCCGAGCTGGCAGCCGGGGAAAAAGAGATAACGGCTAGAGCTTGTCTCGGGCTCATGCCTGAAAAAGAATGAATGCTCTGAGTTGGCCTGACGCATGTCATCGACGGCGAACTCAAAGGCTGTGGGCGGCATTTTTCCTGTTTTCACCATCCTATTTCTTGCCGACTGTATGGCTTTGCCAAGATCGAGTCCGTTGGGGCAGACCACTTCGCATTGGCTACAAAGCGCGCAGGAGTTGATCAGGGTATTTGAGGTATGATTGCCTAGGGCAATCGATAGGTTGTTGTATATTTCGCGCAGGTAGAGCTTTGGATAACGCTTGTAATGCGCGATGAACGCGCAAGCCTTCGCGCATTCCATGCACTGGCAGTCAATGCAGCGGGAGGCTTCGCGGATCGCTTCTTCCTGATTAGGGAATGGGCCCATGTCTGAGGGCAAGCTGTCAAAGTAGGAGGTCTCGACAAATAATGTGGTGCCG
>DIRK01000014.1:15020-18572 GCA_002427535.1 Mageeibacillus sp. UBA5438
GGGATGATCTCCCCTGTCGCGAGCACGACTGCGTCAAATGGATCCGGGAGATCTTTTGGGTTTTCAATCGTTTCATTCAGATGGAATTCGACGCCCTGATCGACCGCAAGTTGAATGTCAGCCTCAAGCGCTTCTTCGGGCAGATCGGCCCGTAGAAGGCTTCCGCCCAGTTTATTGTCGGCTTCGAAAAGTGAAACAGAAAATCCTTTTTTGGAAAGTTCAATCGCCGCGGTCAGGCCAAAGGGGCCTGAGCCGATGACGGCCGCCTTACCGGATTTTTTTCTGCGTAATAGACGCGAAGGCATAGCTTTCCCGTATTGCATCGCGGCCCATTCCAAGCCTCGCATCTCGATGGCGCCGCCTAAGTCTTTTCGACGGCAAGCTTCTTGACAGGGCATCCGGCAAAGGTAGGACAGTGAATGGGGCAATGTCACGGTTTTCGTGTAAACCGCACGCGCGACATCGAAGTCGCCGTCCTTCATGGCCATGCACAGTGTCCGGCATTCCACTCGAAGCGGACAGGCGGCCATCGCCGCCGGCGGCTGCTCCTGAATGCAGAGGTCTTCCATTTGGAGGAGTTCATCTTTATTTAAAATATCCACCCGGTCCTCCTTGTTGGTTCATTTTATCGTATTCGCTATATAAGCGGAGCGGGCTGTCGCCATACAGCCCGCTCCTTTGCCTAGGTGTTGCCTTAAACGTTAGGGGTTTAGGCTAGTTCATCAAGCGCCGCTTTCACGACATCCGGTGTGGCGGGCACCACCGTGATGCGGGCACCTGTCGCGTTAAAGATCGCGTTCAGGATCGCCGGGTGGGGCGCCGTCAGGGGCGCTTCACCGACACCGGCCGCGCCGTAGGGGCCCAAGGGTCTTGGCGTGGTGACATAGTCAATGACAATCTCATCGGGGATATCCTCAATGTAGGGGATCCCGCAGCCTAAGAGTGTCGTGTGTTTTTCGTAATCTTCCATGTTTTCCGTGAGTGCCAGGCCGATGCCTTGGGCAAGTCCGCCGTAGATCTGGCCGTCAACCACGGTTCTGTTGATAATCGTGCCGACGTCCGGGACTGTGGTGAATCGGATGACGCGGACTTTGCCGGTCTCCAGATCCACTTCCACTTCCGGAATAAAGAGTTCGTACATGTAAACCGAGAACGGGGCGCCCTGCCCGGTGTCAAGGTCACAGTTGGTGCAATCTGAGGCCACCCAGGATCCGTCATAGGAGGTCGGGATATTTTCGGCGACCATGGCTTCGTAGTCACGGAAGCTGCCGTCATCGCGCTTCATCGCGTTGACAAGCATTCTTGCGGCGGCCACGATGGAGTTGCCGACCATGACGTTCGAGCGCGAACCACCCGCGGGACCTGAAGCCGGCGTAATCGCTGTGTCGTTCTTGATAAGCTTGATCTGCTCAGGGGTAAATCCTGCCTCGCGGAGGGTGCCGTGCGCCATGCTGAGCGTGCCGATATCAGCTCCCTGTCCGTGATCTTCCCAGGAGTCCAAGACGGTCACTGTGTTGTCTTCTTCCAGGCGAACGGTCGCGGCAGAGGAGTCAGCTCCGTCAAGTCCGCAGCCGTAGATGCCCTGTGAGAATCCGACGCCGTACTTGTAGCGCCCATCTGATTTTGCATTCAGTTCCGCGACGCGCGCTTTCGCTTCTTCCCAATAGGGGCGTGCGCGATCGTACATATCGTCGAGGCAGTAGACATCGGGTATCTGGCCGGTCGGCGTGGTGACACCCTCGCGGTAGATGTTCTTGTAGCGCAGTTCGAAGGGATCCATTCCCATCTTGTCGGCTAGGACGTCAAGCGCGATCTCACTGCCCATGTAGCTCTGCGGTGAACCGTAGGCTCTAAACGCTGAACCCCAGATATGGTTGGTGCACACGGTCTGGCTCTTGTTGCGGATATTCTTGATGTCATACCCCGCGCCTGTGAACTGTGTCAGACGCATCGTCAAAAGGTCACCGAACTCCGAGTACGGGCCGTGATCGATATAGTTGTTGCCCCACATGGCCAAGAGTTTACCGTCTTTGTCCGCTGCCATCTTGACATGCATGTGACCGGGCGAGCGCTTACCGGTGTAAGTGATCGTCTGGTACATGTCGTAGACAAGCGAGCAGGGGCGGCCGTCAAGCGCCAAGCAGGCTACGCCCAGGAGCGCTTCCATCGTCGGTGAGAACTTGTAGCCGAAGGTGCCGCCGGCGGGGTTCTGGACGAGGCGAAGTTTTTCGGGCTCCACTCCGATTCCGGCCACGATCATGGCGTGATGGAGATGGATGCCGATGCTCTTGGAGTGAATGGTGAGGCGGCCTTCGTCATCGATGTAGGCGTTGCCGCAGTCGGGTTCAAGCACCAAGTGAGGCTGACGCGAACAGAATGATTCGACTTCCGCCACGTAGGCTGCCGATTCGAGGATGGGCTCCACTTCGTCGCCCTTGATGCAGTTTGTCTCATAGTAGACGTTCGGCGTGCCGGGGTGGATTTCAATCGCGTCTTCCGCCATGGCGCTGAAGGCATCCATGTATGCGGGGAGCGGTTCAATGTCCACTTTGACTTTTTTGGCCGCTTCTTTTGCGTGCTCAACCGTATCGGCCGCGACCATCGCGATGGCGTCGCCGATCTGGAAGACTTTCTCATCGCAGAGGATGGGGCGATCCCAGCCGTCGCCTTTGTTGTTCGGGAAGGTAATCAGACCTGAAATACGATTTTTGCCGATGACGTCCTTATGCGTGATGACCTTGTAGACGCCGGGCATTTTTTCCGCTTCGGAAAAGTCGATCCCCTTGATGATGCCATGGGGGATTTCTGACTGGACGAGCGCGAGACGGGCGGTGTTCGCGGGCATTTGAAGCGCGATATCCGCGCCGTAGTCCCATGTTCCCGTGACTTTCGCGAGAGCCGAGGGACGCGCGTACTTCGTGCCGATAATTTTGTTGTCGGTTGGCTTAAAGAGGAGTTCTTCCTTCTTCATTTCGCCGCGCAACACTTTGGCCGCGTCGATGACCGCGTCAACCAAGGGCTTATAGCCTGTGCAGCGGCAGACGTTGCGGTGAACCTGGAACCAGCGCCGCACTTCATCGCGGGTCGGGTCGGGGTTTTCCGCTAACAATACTTTGGCTGACATAATAAAGCCCGGTGAGCAGAATCCACACTGGGCGCAGCCGTGCGCCATCCAGGCGATCTGCAGCGGGTGCAGACAATCGGGAGTCCCAATGCCCTCAATTGTCTCAATGACAGAAAAATCAGGGACGCGACTCATCTTGTGGATACAGGACCTGACCGCTTTGCCGTTTAAGACGACGGTACAAGCTCCGCATTGGCCTGCTTCGCAGCCGATTTTACAGCCTGTGAGCAATAATTGCTCACGCAGCACTCGGGCCAGCGAAAGTTCCGGATCTACGATTAACACGCGTTGAACGCCATTAATCGTCACATGCAGTTTTTTCATGCCTAAACACCTCCTGCCTTATCGTCCATTTAGGTACGAATGACAAAAAACTCTATAATTCATTATCACGGTTCATAAATATACTGTCAAGTTGTATGATGTAT